>SEDG01000543.1 GCA_004295885.1 Pedobacter sp.
TCGTGGATGATCGGCAACGTGTGGTAAGCCAAAGCATAGCAAAGGATTTTCAAAAGGAATAGGTTTAATTTGTTGTCGCCAAAGTACCTAAATGTACCTCGATATACCTTGATAAGGCTGATTATAATAATTAAATTCGTTAATGATACAACGGTGTTAAGCACTGGATGATGATTTTGTTCATCGAATAAACATCCAAGCCTTTGTAACCATTTATATTTTTGGCGCTGCCATTTCGGATCTGTGGGCTAAACCTATTGCTCACCATAAATTTCCAAGTCATGAACAGGTTATGCATTTACGCAAAAGATGTTAGTATCATTACTGGCAAGGGCCAACGCTGGTCACAAAGATTACTTAAAAACATTAAGTTCGCACTCAATAAAAACGA
This sequence comes from Pedobacter sp., assembly GCA_004295885.1. Taxonomy (GTDB): domain Bacteria; phylum Bacteroidota; class Bacteroidia; order Sphingobacteriales; family Sphingobacteriaceae; genus Pedobacter. The sequence goes on from SEDG01000543.1 coordinate 392, forward strand.
ACAGCAGTTTGTAACCGTAAAAGAATTTGCAGAATATATGGGTATAGAACTCGATCTCGTTATCGCCTCCTGTAAATAAACCAGCATTCTTAGCTACCCCATTTATCCTTAATCTTCCCTTAACCTTTCTCCCATCTTCCCTGCATATTCCAATAATTGCCCTTGCATAACGCCACGGTCTCGGTATAGTTCTCTTGAAACGATGTTTTACCGTAGTATCATCGGGAAGGTATGCAAGGGTTATGCAAAGGGTATCCACCGGACATTGACGGAACACCGGCGGAACATAGGCTAGGCGCCTACCCGATAGGTTTAAAAGAAATATGCAAATGAGGTACAAAGGGGTACCAAAGTGCATTTGTGCGCCAGAATGGGTGAAACGCGTCTGCCCATTTTTTTTTGAGTTGCACTTTTGGACTTCACTTAAAAAACATATATAATATGGCAAGACAAGACAGCTTTATTAAGCTAAACGGGAAAGTCGGGGACTTATCCTTTTTCAAAACAAAAGACGGCTACCAAGCCAGGACAAAAGGGGGCGTGAGTGCAGATCGCATTAAGAACGACCCCAACTACAAGCGAACGCGAGAAAACAATTCTGAATTTACTGAGGTATCTGGCGCATCAAAAATCATTAGAGATGTACTGCGCAGCATGATCCTGTTAACGCATGATCCTAAGATGGCCACAAGGTTAACATCAAGGGTATTCAAGATGATTAAAGCAGATGTGGTAAGTGTGCGTGGCGCAAGAAAAGTGCTGCCGGAAAGCTTTGGCTTATTGAAAGATTTCAATTTCAACGAAGCAGCACCGCTTAACAACACATTGTTTGTTACGGCAGTGCCTACTATAGATCGTGCAAGTGGTGTGGTGGAGTTAACTATTCCTGAGATTATGCCAGAGATTCACCTGGCGCAACCAAAGGGAGCTACACATTTTCGCCTTACGGCCGGTGCAGCCTTGGTGAGCCTAGATGAAGAGGTGGAACCAAGCCTGATGCTCATGGAATCATCCAATTACCAGGCTTTAGGCGAAACACTTGTTAGCACTGTGTTAACGAGTACGCTACCGCCAAATGCATTGGGTGCAATTTTGTTGGTGTTTGGTGTTAGCTTCTACCAAGAGGTAAATGCCTTGATGTATCCAATGAACAACGGCGGTTTCAATCCACTTTGCACAGTTGCGGTGGACACGCCTTAACCAAAATTGATTAACCAGAATGCCAGCCCTAGCCAAAGAAAAACCCCTTCCGGTATGGAAACGAGAAAAAAAATTGGTTCTGTCGGTCTACTGGCTGGCATTCTTTAAAAAAAAAGAAAATGAAAACTTTAAATTATAAAATTACGCAATGGCCATTCTCAAATAGGGCTTTTTTTCAAGTTACAAGAGCTACGATCTTATTGCTGTTGTGGTTCACATTGCCTAAAATCCTAGCACTTTGGCAACCCACGGTGGGATTACTTGATGCTGGGATCTGGCAGCTCGTACTGTTATCACTACTATTCTTCTTAGCGCTGCTGTGCCTAAGTTGGTGGTTGCTCAATCGATATTGGCAAATCTTAAGATTGCCCGATTTACATTATTTGGTTTCACAATTTAAAACACTAACACCATGGCAACAATCCGTATTATATTGGGCATCCTTTGCCTTGCTTTTCTTGGGAGGGCTATTGAGCCTG
>SEDG01000544.1 GCA_004295885.1 Pedobacter sp.
GAAGCGATTGGAAACATTTGGGTTGCCGAGGCACCATCGCCAGCTGGCAGAACTTTAGAATTTAGGCAGCTTTGGATAAATGGAAATAAAGCCACTAGAGCTCGAGATAGAAATGGAGAAGTCATGAATAGGATTTTATCTTGGGATTTCAAAAACCAGACCTGCCGAATTCCAATTCCTAAAAACTTCAATCCAAAAAATATTGAGGGAATGGAGATGGTTATTCACCAATGGTGGGCAATTGCAAACTTGAGAATTAAGTCGGCTAAGGTAATTGGAAACGCTGTAGAATTAGCTTTTATGCAGCCAGAGAGTAGAATTCAATCTGAACATCCATGGCCAGCACCATGGATTTCAAAAGATGGAAACTCTGCATTTTATCTTACTAATTCCATTCAGTTTTTGGATGAAGCAGGTGAGTGGTTTGAAGACTTAAAAAATCATAAAATATACTATTGGGCTACAAAAAATGAGCAAATGCAAACTGCAGACGTTTTGGTGCCACATTTAGAAACCTTATTAAAAATTGAAGGAACGATAGACCATCCTGTGGCAAATGTTTCGTTCAAGGGGATTTCATTCGAACATTCTACTTGGTTAAGGCCATCTAAACAAGGTCATGTGCCTTTGCAAACAGGGATGTTTATGTTAGATGCTTATAAACTGCAAATTGCAGGCACGCCTGATAAGAAAGAATTAGAAAATCAGGCTTGGGTTGGTCGACCACCCGCTGCTGTTGAAGTAAGTTATGCAACGAACACGAGTTTTGATTCTTGCAAGTTCGAGCACTTGGCGTCAACAGGTTTGGATTATAAAAAAGGAACACTTGACAATTTAATCAAAGGAAATCTCTTTAAAGACATTGGTGGTTCTGGGATTTTAATCGGTACTTTTTCTGATGAATCGATGGAGGCACATTTGCCTTATAATCCGAAAGACCAACGAGAGATTTCTACAAATGATAGAATTGAAAATAACCTAATCAGTAATGTAACCAATGAGGATTGGGGCACAGTTGGTCTTGGAGCTGGTTATGTAAAAGGAATCAAGATATTGAATAACGAGATTAATGAAGTTTCCTATTCTGCAATTAGCATTGGTTGGGGCTGGACACCAACTGCTAATGCAATGAAAAACAATGTCATTAGCGGTAATAAAATTCATCATTATGGCAAAAGAATGTATGATGTTGCCGGAATTTATACTTTATCAGCGCAACCAGAATCTTTTATTACAAAAAATTACATCGATAGCATTTACAAAGCGCCTTATGCCCATATCCCGAGTCATTGGTTTTACATTTATACGGATGAAGGCACCGCTTATTACACCATAAGAGATAATTGGACACCGGCACAAAAGTATCTGCAAAATGCAAATGGCCCTGGCAATGTTTGGCAAGATAACGGCAATTTGGTAGCTGACAGCATTAAGTTAAATGCTGGTTTGCGAAGAAAGTATCAATATTTATTGAAAGATAAATTTGTAAATAAATCTGCACAGCCAATCAATTTAGCGAGCCAGCAGGTGATATTAGAATTGGTTTTTAATTTAGGAAATAAACCATCATTACCAGTATTAAACTCATTTTTAAAAGCAAATCAAATTTCTATTTCCTCAATTTACCAATGGGAAAATCGTGTGGTTATATATTTTGCAACAGAACAGCCTAAAGAATTGCAAGGCAAGTTTCAAAAGCAATTCAGCGATGCTGAAGTTAGATTGTACGACAATATGTTTTACGATTTTACGAGGCAAAAGAATTGTTTGTTAGAACCTGCGAAGGAGGTCATCAGTATTCCAAAAGGAGCAAATTTAGATGAGCTCAATCCGAAAACCACACTGAATAATCCAAGGGTTGATGAATGGAATGCTTTGATGAAAAAATACCAAGAAGGAATTGAAGGGACAAAAAAAGATGAGGTTTGGGTTTTCTTTAAGCCTTTAAAATAAAAGATAGCGTCATTGCGAGGAACGAAGCAATCCTAAAGCGTTGGTAAGAAATATGCAGTTGTAAGATTGCTTCGTGCCTCGCAATGACGGAAAACGTAATAAAAATGAAATTAAAACTAGGGATTTTAGGTTTAGGAGAAGGAAGAAGCACTATTTCTGCGGCTTTGGCTAGTGCTGCTTATGAATTAATCATGATTTGCGACTTAAGCGAAGAAGCTTGTGAGCAGAGAGCTAAAGAATTTGATTTTCATCATTACACTACTAATTATCAGCAAATGCTGGATAATAAGGAAATTGATGTAATTGCCATTTATACCCCCGACCATTTACACGCTGAGCACACTAAACAAGCCCTACTTCACGGCAAACACGTTATTTGCACTAAACCGTTTATAGATAATTTAGCTAGAGCAAAAGACTTACTAGAAATCAGTAAGCAATCTGGGAAGAAAGTTTTTGTTGGACAGAGCTCTCGTTTTTTTGAACCTGCAAAACGCCAAAGAAAAGATTTTGAAGCAGGTTTAATTGGCGAATTAATCACTATTGAAGCACAATATCACGCAGACCATCGTTGGTTTTTAGAAAAAGGTTGGTCGCTAAAACAATCATTTAAATGGCTTTATGGAGGTTTAAGTCATCCTGTGGATTTTATTCGTTGGTACTTGCCCAATATTGAGGAAGTGATGGGTTATGGAATGTTAAGCAGTAATGGCAGCAAAGCAGGATTGAAAAATCAGGACACGATGCATTTCATTTTTAAAGCAAAAGATGGTAGAATTGCTCGCGTAAGTGGAGCTTATACTGGTCCAACCCAACCTGCCTATCGCGATAGCGGAATGAGTACAATAATTAGATGCACTGAAGGTGCTAGTCAGGCAGATTACCACGAGTTGCGTTATGCAGTAACCGATAAAACTGGTGAAGAAAAAATTGTGGTTTGGGGCGATTCGACTTTAAAGCATTATTTCCGTTTTGAAGGGCAGAGTCACCACGCTGGAGAATACCAAAATTACTTAGAATATTTTGCGGATAGCATCAATAATAACACTGTTGCTTATCCTGATTTAAAAGAAGGAATTGGTACTGTTGCCTTATTACAAGCGATGGACAGGTCGTTAGAAACTGGCTTACCAGTAAAGATTGATGATATTTTAAAAGAACATAATATTTCGAAAGAGGAGATAGGATTGTGATAAAATGCGTTAATGCGAGTTTCGATTTTTCATCGAAACGAAGCAATCTTTCTGGCAGGATAGATTGCTTCGTCATACTTCCTCGCAAGGACGAGCAAAATTATGCTTGGTTGGTGGGCACACCAACCAAGGAAATCTAAACTAATAAACCAAATATGGGCAACATTGTAGAACGTCTAACGACTTTAGATTACATCATTGTAATTGCGTACCTCGTAATCTTAGTGGTTATCGGTTATAGAGCTAGCTTTTCCAAAGGCAAGAAATCTGATGAAAGCCTGTTTTTAGCCAACAAGTCTTTAAATTGGAGTAGCATCGGTTTTAACATGTGGGGTACAAATGTTGGTCCATCTATGTTGGTTGCCTTTGCAAGCATCGGCTATGCCACAGGTATTGTTGCCGTAAACTTCGAGTGGTA
>SEDG01000545.1 GCA_004295885.1 Pedobacter sp.
GTTTTTTTGTTCATTTGTTGTGAGTTTTTCACGCACAGCAACAGAATCAGAATAGAAATGAGGTATAAAAAAGTCCCACTCCTAGCTTCAATCCCCGAAAGCTATGAAATATTAAACTTTTAGGCAGGTCTTCTGACTTACTCCGGTTTTCCTGTCTTCCCATCCGCCTGTTGGCGAAAAGTGACTTTAGATTTGAAAAACTTTACTAGAGCTTACAGCTGCGGGACAGTTACAGATTTACACTGTATTCCCTTTTAATTCCGATGTTAATCGGAAACCAAAAAGCGACGCAAAGGTATATTTTAATTTCCTAAGAAAAAATGTTCTTTTAATTTAAGAAAGCCAGCAAAAACATTAAGGCTAAAACTATGAAAAATGGCACTAACAACATTTTTCCGGCTTTATTTCTAGTATCTTCTGGGTATGCTAAAAAGTTATCTACGTAATGAGTGAAATTATCTTGGGTGCCAATGGTTTTATTAATGATGAAATAAAAAATCCCTCCAAACACAATAGCCAATAACTTTCCAGTAAACCTTCCATTGTTACCAAAAGTATTGCTCAACATCCTACCTAAACTATGATTGATTTGAGGCACCAAATAACAAACGGCGAGAATTATAGTTATGATAGACATCAACAAGAATGCAGTTAAAAAGATATTTCCATTTAATCTTCCCTTGTTGCCATCTTTGCCGTTACGTTTTATTTCGTCGTACTGGCTGCCGTAAAGAGCTTCTAAATAAGTCATGTTATTTATTTAATTTATCATACAATAATCTTAAATAAATAAATCATTTGTAATACCTGCTATTGGGTATTTATAAGTTATTTTTCGCTTAACAATTTTTAAGGTTAGTCATTTTAAACAATCATAATTATCCCAGAGGGATAAAATATTTATCGCAAAACAAACAAGAAAATATTCGACCCCAGCTGGGGTCGTACACCTCTAATTTCATTTCCTATCAATATGCGACCTCTATGAGGTCTAAATTTCTTATCAACGGTAAGCACCGCTCTATTATTTTTCGCTTAACAACTGTTGCTTAATTGTTTCTAATTGGTCGGCTTCTTCTTTAGGTAAGGTTGGATATTTTAAATTGAGAGATTCGAGCGTTTCTTCAATTATTTGACTGATAGCTAATCTAGCATACCATTTTTTATCTGCAGGAATTACATACCAAGGCGCATCATCGGTTGAAGTTTCTCGAATTGCATCTTCATAAGCAGCCATGTAATCTTTCCATAATGCTCTCTCTTTCAAATCGCCAGCAGAGAATTTCCAGTTTTTACTGGGCTCTTCTATCCTATCTAAAAAGCGTTGTTTCTGTTCATCTTTAGAAACGTGTAAAAAGAACTTCAAAATCACTGTACCGTTTGCAGTTAGGTGTTTTTCAAAATTCTTGATGCTTTCATAGCGTTCCTTCCAAAACTTCTTATCTATTTTTTTTACATCACTATATTGAGGGATATTTTCACTTAAAACATATGCTGGATGAACTTTACAAACCAACACATTTTCGTAATGCGAGCGGTTGTGAATTCCGATTTTTCCTCTTTCTGGTAAGGCTTTATAATGTCTCCATAAAAAATCGTGACTATACTCTTCGCTGTTTGGCGTTTTAAAACTGTAAACTTGGCAACCTTGCGGGTTTAAACCAGACATCACGTGCTCAATCGCACTGTCTTTTCCTGCGGCATCCATGGCTTGAAAAATAATCAATAGTGAATGTGAATCTGATGCGTAAAGCGCTTCCTGATAACCCTTTAGTTCTTCCTTAACACGTTCAAGTTCCTCTTTACCAGTTTGTTTATCTAAATGACCATCGTAAGTAGTGCTATAATCCTTTAAAGAAAACTGTGTGCCTGCTTTTGCTAAATATTTTTTTGTATTCGTTTTCATCGGTAAAATGATTTTATTTTAAATATAGACTAAAATTTAAGTAAATTAAATACGTTAATTTGTACTTATAGTTTTAACACATTTTAACAGTTAACCATTTACGTTTTTTTCATCTTTATAACATGTTTAAAGAAATCAAAAATAAGTACGTACGCTATTTC
>SEDG01000546.1 GCA_004295885.1 Pedobacter sp.
AACTTTTTTTGTGCTTGAACAGTTAAAAACAAAGAAAGAGATAAGGTTAAAAGTAATAGTTTTTTCATGGTTGATTTGTGTTCAATAATAACGCCAAGTTATAATGTTTCATTGCTAAATTGTACAATTGTTGTCATGCATTTAAAACAAAAAAGGATTTCGGCAATGCCGAAATCCTAAGGTTTATATTTGGTTGTATTTGGTTAGCGTTCTGCCAAGGTATAAATTTGAGACATGATGTTCCAATTTCCATCAGTTTGGCGTTCCCAGATATAAATATAGTGAAAAGTTTCACGTAAATCAGTTTTATAATCAATTGTTGCAACACCATAAGTGTAACCGATATCGGCTCCTAAAGCTTTGTCAAATGAAGTCGTTTTTAAATTGATCTTTTCAATCATTCTATTGTTAAATGCTTGAATATTTTCTTTACCAGTTAAAACTTCTGTTCCTGGGAAAAACAGTTGAGCATCTTTGTTCAAGAAACCAGCAAAAGCGCTTGGTCCGTAAGATTTCAAAGTTGCATTTAAAGTTTTTTCGGTCGAATTAATAATTTCCTTGCTAGCCTTTAACTCCTTATCATTTGCCAATTTAGGAGAAACATGATCTTTTGGTTCGATATAAGTAGGGCTAGCTTTTTTTAATGGTTTATTGGTTTCTGCGCCTAAATCTAAAATGAATTCCCATTTACCATTGTTCACTCTCCAAACCGAAAGATAATGTCCATAGGATTTTTTTTCTCCATCAACTACATAACTTCCACTCGTAAAACCTAAATCTCCACTTCTAGAAACTCTAGCATAATTAGGTGTCCAGCTTAAGTTTTTCATATCTGGAGCAGTGCTGTAAAATTTCTTAGCATTAACGGGATTTGGCCTAAAAACTAAGGCATCATTAGCTGCATACTTAGTAAAAGCTGCGTTAGCTCCATCTTTAGCTACATCTTCTGCAAATGCTCTTTCTGCATTTACCAATGACTTGGTTGTACCGTCTGATTTTTGAGCATAAGCGCTTACACTAACAGCTGCTATTAAAAGGGTGTAAATTATTTTGTTCATCATTTAAAATAAAAATCGTGTTGCGAATATATGATTTGAAAGATTATATCAGTTAAAAAGAAATTAACAATTAAACATTAAGTTGCTGGCTTTTCTCTATAGATAACCTCAAGTACGGTTTGACCAACGGCTTTTAAGGTATTTCTATCAATATTGTTTAAGTTGTCTAGTTGGGTATGCCAGTTTTTGTAAAAGATACCAGCGGCAGAATAATCAATAATATCTATACATTGGATACCAGCTTTATTTACCCAGTAATGGTCGTCGATTAAGTTTGGCGAAATGTCACTGACAAAATAAGCTTCATAACCAATTTCATTTCCGACACTCCAAACCTTTTGCACTATTTCTGGCGCATACTTTCTCGAAACCTCATCTTGTGTAAATTGAGCATTGCTACCACCCACCATATCTAAATTAATCGCATACATTGGCTTATATCCTTTTACTGGCGGATTTTTAGCCCAGTACTGAGAACCAATGCACCAAGTAGTATCATCGGCAGATTCATCATCAGAGCTACCGTAATCTTCTATGTCCCAAAGTATAAAGTCTACACCAACATTTGGTTGTTTTTGTTGAATTTGACGAGCTATTTCTAACATTACAGCTATCCCACTTGCGCCATCGTTAGCTGCATCAAAAGGTTTGTCCTTCATTTTTGGGTCAGGGTCTTGGTCAGAAAATGGACGAGCATCCCAATGGGCAGTAATTAAAACTCTTTGTGTTTTTTCTGGATTAAAAGCCACGATGACATTTTTCAATTGATGATTTTTACCATTGTAAGTTTTAGCCGCTCCTTTTTGCACGAAAACCTCTCCACCAAAAGACTTGAATGTGTTAACCAAATAATTTAGGCAGTTTGTATGCGCTTCGGTTGATGGAATTCTTGGTCCGAAATCAACTTGTGCTTTGGTATAAGCAAATGCAGTATCTGCATTAAACTCTGGCGATGACAACTTAACAACTGGAGTTTCTTCGCTCGATTGATTATCACTTGTGCAGGC
>SEDG01000547.1 GCA_004295885.1 Pedobacter sp.
GAGTGCAGGATAAAAGAACAAGAGAATACATGATAGATGACCAACGTTTTGCAGCTCGCAGACCAGATGTTAAAGTTTATCAAACAGATGTTTTGACTGAAGACATTACTTTAACTGGCCCAGTTTTGGCAAATTTGGTAGTCTCTACGACAGGTACTGATGCAGATTATGTTGTAAAACTGATTGACGTTTATCCAGAGGATGCACCAAATCCAATTCCAAACCCTAAAAACTTAATTATGGGTGGTTACCAGATGTTGGTTCGTGGCGAAATCATGCGTGGAAAGTATCGAAATAGCTTCGAAAAACCTGAGGCATTTGTTCCTAATACAATCACAAAGGTGAATTATCCATTGCCAGATGTAGCACATACTTTCAAGAAAGGGCACAAAATTATGATTCAAATTCAGAATTCATGGTTCCCTTTGGCGGATAGAAACCCACAAAAATTCATGGATATTTATCAAGCACAACCTTCAGATTTCCAAAAAGCAACTCATAAAATTTACCATGATGTTAACAATAGTTCATTTATAACCGTAAATGTGCTAAAACCATAAATAAACCAAAATGAAGAAGATAATTCTCTCACTTACCGTTCTTTTAATCAGTATATATAGCGTAAAAGCACAGCTGATGGCTAATAAAAAAGCCTATACAAAAGCAGATACGCTACGAGGAATGCTTACGCCTTTACGTACTTGTTATGATATTAATTACTACCATTTAGATGTGAAAATTAATATGGACGATAAATCTGTGAGCGGCAGCAATGAATTTAAGTTTACAGCAACACAAGATTTTACCAAACTTCAGTTTGATTTATTTGCGAACTTAAAAATTGACAAAATTATTTATAAAGGTGCTGAAGTTCCTTATACCCGTGAATTTGGAGCTGTGTTTGTGACCTTTCCGAACACCATAAAAAAAGGCAGCAAGGACAGTTTTACAGTTTGGTATAACGGTAATCCGCCAATTGCTCGTAACCCACCTTGGGATGGCGGTTTTATTTTCAAAAAAGACAAATCGGGTAATCCATTTGTTTCGGTTGCTTGTCAGGGTTTAGGTGCTAGCGTTTGGTGGCCGAACAAAGACCATCAAAGTGATGAAGTGGATAGCATGTTGATTAGCATCTCTGTGCCAAAAGATTTAGATGAAGTTTCTAATGGTCGGTTGCGCAGCGTTGTAAATAAACCAGATGGCTACAAACAACACAATTGGTTTATCAGTAACCCAATTAACAACTATACAGTTTCATTTTACATTGGCAAATACGCACACTGGACCGAAACCTATAATGGAGAAAAAGGTCCTTTAACTTTAGATTTTTGGTCTTTAAAAGAAGACAGCGCTGTTGCTCGTCCACATTGGGATGCAGATGTAAAACCGATGATAAAGTCTTTCGAATATTGGTTTGGCCCCTATCCTTGGTATAAAGATGGCTATAAATTGGTACAAGCACCTCATTTGGGAATGGAGCATCAAAGTGCGGTTGCTTATGGCAATCAATTTAAAAAAGGCTACTTAGGTGGCGATATGTCTGGAACTGGCTATGGTTTAAAATGGGATTACATCACGGTTCATGAAAGTGGGCATGAGTGGTTTGCGAATAACGTAACTACAAAAGATATTGCAGATATGTGGGTACACGAAGGTTTTACCACTTATTCTGAAGCATTGTTTACAGAATCAACGCAGGGTAAACCAGCTGGTGAAGCTTATTTAATTGGCCTACGTAGAGGAATCGGCAATCGTTCGCCAGTAATTGGCCCATACGATGTAAATAAAGAAGGTGATGGAGATATGTATCCAAAGGGCGCAAACTTGATTCACACCATTCGCCAGTTGATAAATAATGATGAAAAATTTAGGTCGATTTTAAGAGGGATAAATAGTACATTTTACCATAAAACAACTACTTCCGCAGAAGTTGAAGCTTATATCGCTAAACAAAGTGGATTGAAACTAGACAAAGTTTTCGACCAGTATTTACGCTACTCCAAAATTCCAGTATTAGAATATAAAATTAATGACGGCGTATTGTCTTACCGTTGGATAACTGA
>SEDG01000548.1 GCA_004295885.1 Pedobacter sp.
GACAAACCCATTTTAAATCGGCCAACTGCCCTGTTGGTATAGATCGGCTCGTTTTTATCAAATACAATTGCGGCGCCACTTTTAATAGGTAGCTTTTTTGGTTTCTCCTTAAACTTAATCTTATATTCTACAAAACCCATTGTAGAGTCGGCATCATTTACTCCTTTTTGCTGCAAACCTGGAAGATAGATATTGCTAAACACAAAGTGAACACTATCAGTTCCTTTGATGGTTTTAATACAACTTTGATTGGTATAGGCAGAATCGCAATTAACAACTTCGGGCTTCGTTTTGGTAATTTTTATTGTCTCTTGATTGAATACTTCAGAGATATTTACTGCAACATCAACCTTTTTCGCAGGACCTTTACCTGTATTTTGGAAACGTATTTTATAAGTTAATTCCCTGTTTTTTCCTGTAAAACGATAGTTCATTCTGGTTTTGCGCAATACCATTTTATTAGGGTCGTGAGAGGCTACAATTTGTAGTTCCATGTTAAAAAACTCCTTTTCTACTAGGGGATTATCAGGTATAAAAAACGCTGTAATTCTTACCACAGCGTTTGTATCCTTTAACATTTCTGGCGTTGTTTTAAAATGCATAAACAGAAAACGTTCTTCATTTTGTTTAAGATTTTCGAAACGCCAAGTTTCGCTACTTTTAAAATCTTTTGCTTTGTCGCTGAGTAATACTTTTTCATCAGCATTAAACTGCATTTCATTTAGTGAAGCGTAGTACACAGCCGAATTGTTCTTTTTGATTGGTAAATAAGCAGTTGATAACAAAGGTTTTAAATCTGCTTTTTTCTCCTCGTTATATGCCCTAGTTTCCTCCAGAACAAAATTGTTATTGGCAAATTCTTTATCATTAAATAATATGGCAACCGTTCCATTTAAATTCTGCTGACCATTTTCTGGTTTATTTCTATAACCAAAAACAATCATCATGTCATCGCCTGGTTTAGGCATGCAGTTGCTTTTTAATTCTATGTTGCCACCCATTTTAAATAAAGAGGGATCAGTAGAATTAGACGCCATCATGGGTCTATTTGTGGTATTAGGTTTAATGATTGGTTTTGGTTTTGTTGGCGGACGTTTACCATCATCGTAATTGTTGGTGGCATATAGTCGAGCTAAGATTGGGTCTTTTCCTTTATAAATATGGATAGGAGCTTTCTCAAAACTAAAGCCTCCATCACCAAATTCCCAAAAATAAGTATAAAATGGGGCAGGAGCACCTGCTATTTGCCTTAAAGGCCTTAATTCTGATGTAAATTTGGTAATGCCATTCTCTGTAGTGTAATTGATAATTGCAGGCACCGTATCGCTAGGTAAAATCTGTGCATAAGCAGAACTAAATCCTACAAGAAGTAAAATTGAGAATAGCGTCTTCATCATTATTAAATTTATAGATTTTTATTTGTAATTAAGAAATCGAAAAAGATGAGGCCAAACAAATGACCCATCTTAATTATCAACTTTGGGAATATTAATAGTTATTTAGGCCATTGATTGCAGCTTGTACCTGTGCTTCGGTAGTTTCTACCAATGTTAACGTAATGCTCTGGCTGGCCACTATGGTTGTTTCAAGCTCTGCATAATAATATTTGCCATCTTTAATCGAGAACGATAAATATTTTCCCTGTACCCCAATTGGCATTACATCATCATAACTTTTTACTTTGTTTGCTCCATCTGGGGTATACATTTGAGCTGCAACGTTACTTCCTTTTGCACAGAAGAAAACAAATGTTTCTCCACTAAATGCCCTAAAGGAAGCCATTGTACCAGGGTTGTTTACTAAAGTTACTCGAGTAGTTGTTTTCGGGTTAGTGTAACTGTAAAATACATCACAATTAATCCAGCCTAAGTTGCCCATGTCAAAAGTAAATGAGCCTGCGGATGCATCTGCCTCACGTTTAATTTGTACACCACCACCATTTGGGTTTTGTACAGGCGCTTGCCAAGCCATTTGGTTATCTGCACCTACTTTTTCTACACCTTCCCAAATTTGTGTTGTGCCGGTTCTATTGGTTGGGATAGAGATTTTAATAGCAGCGCT
>SEDG01000549.1 GCA_004295885.1 Pedobacter sp.
AGGCAGAGGCTACTGCGCCGAATGTATGCCAAAGGAAATGTGTGCCTGTATTTAGCCATTCCCATTTATCCGCAATGCGAAATGTGAGCGCAATTATAAAAGACATAAGTGCAAAACCCACCCACTTCCCATCTTTCCATTTCGTTTTAATGAGATAACCCAACACTGGAAGTAGAACCAATGAAGCCATCATTGCATAATTTATGTTGATGAATAGCTGTATGTTGTTTGCCGCCAATGTACTTCTGAAATAGAATTGAAGAACCAGGTAGGCAATCACTATTAAAAGTGCGAAATACCATTTTATCAGCTTTGCTAGAAAGTAAACCCCTGCTGAAACACAGAGCAGCATTATAGGTAGCCAGTCCATAAATATAAATATATTCCATTTTCTAAAGGCGTGATAAGTTGTACCGCCTATGCCGCCAATGTAAAGCAAGATTAAACAATAAGTTAAAAATGGATGAGATTTATGGTCTTTCCATAATTTAAATGTCCAGTAAATAGCTATCCCCAAGAAGAAGCAAGATGTTAAAGCGTTTAATGGCTCTGGAAAAAGATGTTGTAAGTTTGTTTCGGTATAAAGTGAACCACCATCTGGTGGATTTTGGAAGAAGCGCATATTATATTTGTTTTTTTAAAAACGCTAAGGGAATTTAAATGTTTTAATTTTAACTGATACAAACTTAACAAGCCAATGCAAACTCCGAGGTTATTTATGATATTATTAGGCGCAACGCCAAAAGGAAGAAATATCGAGCAACATGATATATTCTTCGGTATTGGTACATCTGTAAAAGAATTATTGCCAGAGATGCTCGCTTTTTGGCCAGAAGCAAAAGGCAAAATCCACGTTGATGCTTATAGGATTGTAAACAAAGTGGGAAATTACAAAGTAGAAGTTGTTGCCAAGGCCGATGAAAATAAAACCGAGGTAAGAAGTTTATTCTTTATGAATTTGGGTGGTTACAAAAGGGATGAGTTTGAAGAACTTCATTACAAGATGCTGGCGGTTTCTGACCAAAAAGCAATGGCGATAAAAGAAGCGAAGGAAACAGCGTTCTATAAACACGTTGGCTTTAAAGGTGCAACATCCCATATAGATGATAAATTTGGCGTAGATGTAGATGATATTTTTGAAATTAAGGATATTTTATCAGCAGAAACAAAAAGCAAATATGCCCTAAAATTTACTCCTGCTGATGGTTTGCCAGAAGATGAGATTTTTTTGGGATACTTGCCTTTATCGAAAATTTAAACTTTTCTTGTCGCCACGTTTTGTCATTCAGAGCAAGGCGAAGAATTTAGTTAATAGATTCCTCGTTCCTCGGAATGACAAACTTAATTTAAGCTGGTTGCATTTGTGTCGAAATGGCCATTCTGTTCCAAGCATTGATAGCTATAATTGCCATCATAATTTGGGCTAATTGATTTTCGTCAAACATTGATTTTGCTTTGCCGTAAGTCTCATCAGAAACACCGCCATTGGCTATTAAAGTCATTTCTTCGGTTAAAGCCAAAATTGCTCTTTCTTCCTCCGTATAAAGGTTGGCAACTTCTCTCCAAGCATTTAGTAAGTAAATGCGTTGTTCTGTTTCTCCGTGTTTTCTGGCATCAGTAGTATGCATATTGATGCAAAATGCACAGCCATTAATTTGAGAAGCTCTAATTTTAATTAATTCTTTATGAGTTTTATTAATGGTAGTTGCTGCTAAATAAGTTTCTAAGCCCATTAATGCTTTATAAGCTGCTGGTTCTAATTGACCAATGTTTATTCTTGTTTCCATTTTTTAATTGTTTTATGATGAATCAAAGGTAACCCGAAGCCTGCTAGAAAAACTTAAACTAGTTTAAGAAATGAATAATAACCGCAAAGAAGCTAAGTTCTACGCAAAGTAAAAAAAGTGTTTTTACAAAGAACCAGAAGATTATCGTGTTCTTCTTTTCTCTGTGAATTCTTTGCGTTCTCTGCGGTAAAGGGAATTAGACCTTCTTCCTTAACTCACTTAAATACTCGGGCGTTAAACCTAAATAAGAAGCCAGCATGTATTGAGGAAT
>SEDG01000550.1 GCA_004295885.1 Pedobacter sp.
GAATTAAAACCATGTTATTTTTTTTAGCCAGTTTGGGGTATATATCCTTAAAATCGTTTGCATATTTAGCACCCATACTTGGTGGCATTTGCATACCAGCGATAAGCATTTTCACATCTGGATATTTCTTTCTCACCTTATCGATGATGAATTGCATATTTTCGGTAGCACTTTTTACGGAAATACCTCTTAAACCATCATTGGCACCCAATTCCAATACAAAAACATCAAACTTTTGCTTTAAAAGCCAATCTACCCTAGCTTTCCCTGCTGCGGATGTTTCGCCGCTAACCCCTGCATTGATAACTTTATAAGGCAGTTTCAACGAGTCTATTCTCTGTTGGATTAAAGTTGGATAAGCTTCTGAAGGATCTAAACCATAACCAGCAGTTAAACTTGTACCAAAAAACAAGATATTTTTTTGTTTATTTTCAGTCGTATTTTTCACGGTTGCATCTTCGCCACTCTCATTTTCATTCTTTGCATTTCCGCAGGCTGCAACAACGCAAGCCAAAACAATTATACCCATTAAACGTTTTCGTAACATATCTATCAATTCTTCCTCTAATAATTTAAAAGCCTCTATCTTTAACAGGATAAGCGGCATAATGTTTCATTCAAATATAGCTAAAACTTAAACTAAGAAACCATTGGAAACCATTCTCGATATTAAAAATGTGAGCAAGGCTTATCAAAGCGCAAATCACGAATTAACAGTTTTAGATAATATTAATTTTTCTATCAATAAAGGCGATACGGTTTCCATTACAGGTCCGTCGGGTAGCGGCAAAACAACTTTGTTAGGTTTAGCTGCGGGATTAGATAGGGCAACTTCTGGTTCTGTAACTTTAAAAAACATCGCCTTAGATAATTTAAATGAAGATCAAAGAGCAGCAGTCCGCAACCAATACGTGGGTTTCATCTTTCAGAACTTTCAATTGTTGCCAACCTTAACCGCTTTAGAAAACGTTATGGTTCCTTTAGAATTAAGAGGAGCAAAAAACATAAAAGCTACGGCGATGTCATTGTTAGACAAAGTTGGCTTGGCAGACCGTTCACATCATTATCCTGTCCAACTATCTGGTGGAGAACAACAACGGGTTTCTTTAGCTAGGGCATTTTCTAATCAGCCTGCGTTACTTTTTGCCGATGAACCGACGGGAAACTTAGATGCAGAAACCAGCGAGAAGGTGATTAAATTGTTGTTCGATTTAAATAAGGATGCCGGTACCACGCTCGTAATTGTAACTCACGATTTGGATTTAGCAGCAAGAACTAACCGAATTATTAAAATTAAAGGCGGTAAATTAATCGCTGATGAACCTGTTGCCAATGTCTAAATCAGCGTTCAACCAAACTATCAGCATCGCTTGGTTATTTAAAATGGCTTGGCGAGACAGCCGTAAAAATCGCTCTCGTTTGTTCCTTTTTATTTCTTCCATTGTATTGGGCATTGCTGCATTAGTAGCCGTTTATTCTTTTAAAGATAATTTGCAACACGATATAGATTCGCAAGCGAAGGAACTGGCCGGAGCCGATTTAATTGTAGATAGTAAGCGACCAATAGAAAAAGCAAGGGAAAAAATGTTAGCCCAACTGGGCGATGATAGAGCCGAGGAAAGAACCTTTGCCTCCATGCTTTATTTCATAAAAGGTGAAGGAAGCAGATTGGTACAAATAAAAGCCTTGCAAGGTAAATATCCATTTTATGGCAAAATAGAAACTAGCCCAGCCGCAGCAGCAACACAGTTTCAAAGTGGCAGGAATGCACTGGTTGACCAAACGTTAATGTTGCAATTCAATGCCAGAGTTGGAGATTCTATTAAGGTTGGTTCACTAAATTTTAAGATTACAGGCGCATTAAATAAAGCACCCGGGCAAACGGGCATCCAAGCCACCATTGCCCCTACTGTATTTATACCATTAACTTATTTAGAGAAAACTGGTTTAACCAAAATTGGCAGTAGAATTAATTATCGTTTTTATTACCAATTTTTAAACGATGCGGAATTAGAAAAAACATTAAAGAAAATTGAAGCTCCTTTCGAAAAAGAAGGA
>SEDG01000551.1 GCA_004295885.1 Pedobacter sp.
GGATTGTTTTTTACCCATGTACCGCTTGCATATTGGTAAAAATCGTTCCCAGGCTTAACGCTTAAATCCATGTTAGCTGGGTCGATGTATTTTCTAGGTACACTTTGAGCATTGGCCGAAAAACTGCCTGCTAAAATTCCAAGAACTGCAAAATAATTTTTGAGTTGAATTTTCATACTTTAATAGTTTTATAAAGTTGAAAATTAAGAATTACTGAGTAAATTAAAACAAGTTAATAGAAATATTACTTATTAAACCAGTAGTATATTTTGCTTAATCCAATTCTGCGAAAAATATCACCATTAAAAAGAGATAACCTGAACGATTTCATATTTTGAATCTTTTAATATCTATTTAACATATTTTAACATCTTTTATTGTGCTGAAATTAAAATGTAACCTAAAAAGGCTAATTTTGAATTATTCTAAATAGAAATGGAAAAACCTAAACACCTCCACGAGAAAAAAGACGATGGTTGCTGCAGCCACGACCACTCTCAACATAGCCACGATGAAGATGGTTACGACCATGATCATGGGGACGCTTCTTCATTTAAAACCTACCTTCCCGCAATTTTCAGTTTGGTGTTATTGCTTAGCGCAATTGCTTTTGATTATTTTAAAGTTGATTTTTTCAAAAGTTATATTCGCATAGGGTGGTATTTGTTGGCCTATATTCCTGTAGCGTTTCCTGTTATAAAAGAAGCATTTTTAACAATTGCCAAGGGCGAAGTTTTTACAGAGTTTTTATTAATGGTTTTAGCCACTGTTGGCGCTTTGGCCTTAGGAGAATATCCGGAAGCGGTTGCAGTGATGTTGTTTTACACAGTTGGCGAGTTGTTTCAAGGAGCTGCAGTAGAGGGTGCAAAAAAGAATATCAAGGCTTTATTGGATGTAAGGCCAGATACTGCAAATGTTTTTAGAAATGAAAAGTTTGAAACCGTAAAACCAGAAACCGTTGAAATTGGAGAAATAATTCAATTGAAAGCTGGAGAAAAAGCGCCTTTGGATGGAGCGCTTATCAATGATGCGGCAAGTTTTAACACAGCTGCTTTAACTGGAGAAAGTACGCCAAGAACCATTCGAAAAGGTGAAACTGTTTTAGCTGGAATGTTAAACTTAGACCAAGTTATTACTTTAAAGGTGACTAAAAAGTTTGCCGACAGTGCGTTATCTAGGATTTTAGAAATGGTGCAATCTGCAACTTCACGCAAAGCGAAAACAGAATTGTTTATTAGAAAATTTGCTAAAATTTATACGCCTATCGTTTTCTTTTTGGCTGTCGCTCTGGTTGTTTTGCCCTACTTCATCGTCGCTGATTATCAGTTTCAAACTTGGTTGTACAGGGCATTGGTTTTTTTAGTTATTTCTTGCCCTTGTGCTTTGGTTATTTCCATCCCGTTAGGCTATTTTGGTGGAATTGGAGCTGCGTCTGCACACGGAATCTTATTTAAAGGTTCTAGTTTCCTAGATGTAATTACCAAAATTAACACGGTGGTGATGGATAAAACAGGAACCTTAACTCACGGTGTTTTTAAAGTTAAGGAGGTCAAATCCGAAATAGATGAGGCTCAATTTTTTAGTTTATTAGCGTCGATTGAAAGTAAGTCTACACACCCAATTGCAAAAGCTATTGTTAGCCATTATGGCGATAAAAAATTATTGGAAGTAAGTGATGTTAAGGAGATTGCTGGGCACGGATTAACAGCCGTAGTTGAAGGAAAAGCTATTGCAGCAGGCAGTACAAAATTGCTTAAAAAATTGAACATTAAATATCTTAAGGAACTGGATGAACAAGTAGAAACTATAGTGCTTTTAGCCGTTGATAATCAATATGCGGGCTACGTAGTTATAGCTGATGAGGTGAAAGCGGATGCAAGACAAGCCATTCAGGATTTGCATAAAAATGGCGTAAATCAGATTGTGATGTTAAGCGGCGATAAAGCAGCAATCACAGAAAAATTAGCTAAGGAACTAGGAATTGATTTTGCTTATGGCGATTTACTGCCAGAAGACAAGGTAAGCCGATTGGAAGAAATTAAAAAGGACAAAACTAG
>SEDG01000552.1 GCA_004295885.1 Pedobacter sp.
GCCACAATAAAACTTACTGGGCAAAGTCTATCAAACAACAATTTGAATTTTTTAAGAATCAATTGAAATAGAATGAAATTTAAAAAGCTACTCTTTGTACTAACTGTCGTTTTAACTTTAAACGCGTGTAAAAAAAGCGATTCGCCCGCACCTGAAGAAACACCTCCTAATACAACTACACCGGCTACCCCAACTCAGTATGTGGCAGATAACAGCTTCAAAGTAATTGCTTATATGCCAAGTTATAGAGACCCGAACACGGTTTCGGATGCGAAATATAAAATGATTACCCATTTGTTTTACGCTTTTTTAAGTCCAAATGCAGCGGCAGATGGCTCTTTAATGGCATTGCCACAACAAACAAGATTTTTTGCTGTACAACAAAAAGCCAAGGCAAATAATGTGAAATTCGGGATTTCCATAAGCATCGCAACAGGGGTAACAGAAGCAACCTTTGCAGCCATAGCTAAATCTGAAACAGCAAGAGCTAATTTTGTAAAGAACATTGTAACCTTTGCTAAAAACAATAATTTGGATGGAGTTGATATGGATTGGGAATATCCTAGAACGGAAAGCGGAAACCCAAACACGGATTTTACTTTGTTAATGAAAGATTTGTCTACAGAGTTACATAAGGTTAATAAATTTTTGAGTGCCGCAATTACTCCAGCGGTTTATACTTCTACAAATAAAGATGCCATACAGGCAGAGGTTTATAATTATGTAGATTTCTTCAATATCATGCAGTACGATGGTGCGGGTTATGATAGCGCCGAACCATTAAACCATGCATCGATGAAAATGACTGAAGCAAGTTTAAATGTTTGGCTAATTACTAAAGGAATGCCTAAAGAAAAGGCAATTTTAGGTATGCCGCTCTACGGTAAAGATAATGCTGGGGCAGCAATTGGTTATCGCGACATTGAGGCTTCTGGCGCCGATGTAAACCTAAACGTAGCAACGGTTAACGGCAAAACTTATGGCTATAATGGTATACCACTAATAAAAGCCAAAACTCAAAAAGCAAAGGAAAGGGCTAACGGAATTATGTTCTGGGAATTTTCTCATGATACTAATAACGATAAATCCCTAATTAAGGCGGCAAATGACCAATTGGGTAGAACCTATTAATGCAAGAAGAAATATTCAAAAATCTAGCAATACCACTCGGTCCGCAGATTAAGTTTAAAGATAAAAACTACCTCTATTTCGGCGGAACGGCTTATTTAGGGATTCCACGAAATGAAGACTTTATCAAACTTTATGTGGACGGAATAAAAAAATACGGCCTCAATAATGGTACAAGTAGAGGCAATAATGTTCAGCTTGGAATTTATGGAGATGCCGAAAAATTCGCCGCTAAAAAGTTTGGCGCAGAAGCGGCATTAATCACTTCGAGTGGATATTTAGCCGCTCAGTTAACGGTCAAAACAATCTCTACTTTTGGTGAAATCAGATATGCACCTGCAACTCATCCTGCGCTGTGGTTAAAAGCCGACGCGAAGATTAATGGGTTGTTTTCAGATTGGGCAATTGAATTGGTTGATGAAATAAACGGGAGCAAAAAGCAGCAGTGGGTTATCATTAGTAATTCAATGAATAATCTTTATCCGGAGATTTATGATTTTAGGTTCGTAAAGGAAATATCAAAAGAGAAAAAAATAATTTTATTGGTTGATGATTCTCACGGAATAGGGATAAACAATCATGGTTCAAGCGCTTTATCAGCTATTCAGCATCAGGAGAACTTGGAGGTGGTTTTAATTGCTTCTATGGCAAAAGCCTTAGGCGTTGATGCGGGAATAGTTTTGAGCTCGGAAAAAGTCATCCGCCAGTTAAAAGAAAGTCACGAATTTTTAGGTGCATCGCCGCCATCTGCTGCAGGGCTTTTTGCATTCATGCAGGGCGATGAAACTTATAGAAAGGAACTGCAAAAACTAAGGGACAACGTCTTTACCTTGAGCGAGGAACTGAAAGGAAAAGACGAATGGCATTTTATTGAAGATTTTCCAGTGTTTTTCTTTAAAAATGCAGACATTAGCGAAAAGTTGCTGAC
>SEDG01000073.1 GCA_004295885.1 Pedobacter sp.
AAAAAATGGGCCCATTTAAAAAGTTTATATTCAGTTGGCATTACTTTTCATTCTTGCGGTTGCACAGGTCCTGGTTATATCCCTAACACTACAGAAAAACTAATTGCTTATTTCGAAGAATTAAAGGTTGAATATTTCAAAAATATAGAATTCTGGAGAAACAGAATTGAACCAACTACAAAAGCCGAACTATATAAAGATGAATCCAAAAATGGTTCGCATCGTTGGCAAATCCCAAAAAGTTATAGAGCCGATAAAAAAGATATTAAAAATGAAGAGGCTATTAAATATTGGCTAGAAAAAGTAAAAGAAGTTGAAGAAAAATTGGCTATAATAGAATAAATACCTATGTTTATATAACATTCGCAACGGCAAAAATCCGCCAAATTTCAATTTAATTTTTATTCATAGCTACCGTGATATTACTGCGACATTACGGCGACCTTATTGCCACCTTACCGCGACTTGCATTCGTGAAGAACCCAAGAAGAGTTCGTGAAGACTTCGGGAATGATTCGTGTTTAGCTCGAATCTAGCTCTGTTTTGCCCCGCTGTCTTTTCGCGTTTTTCCAAATCAGGAGTCGAAAAAAACACGAAGCAGATACGAACACTTACCGAAGCAGTTACGACTGTGATGGCAACTAAAGTCGAACAAATTCTAATAAAAACCAGAAACAAACAATTAATTTGTGCTTTTTAGCTACGCAAACCAAAAGGTACTGTAACCTTCCCAAGGGGCCTCCTTGGAAGCATTTCAAAATAGGTTACTCATCATTTTAGCGTAAAAGGCTGTGCTTTTTTTGGATTACTAGTTCGAACAAGCTATTTTAGCCACAATCAATACCAGAATATACCATGAGTGATTTTAATGATTTTAATAATCAGCAAGTAGCCAAACTACCTAAACATCTGAGGCAGTTTATTGTTGAGCAAAATTACGAGAAATACACACCTATAGACCAAGCGGTTTGGAGGTACGTAATGCGCCAAAATTATAGCTATTTAAAAAACGTGGCATATTATCCTTACATCAAAGGGTTAAACAGAGCTGGTTTGAGTATTGAATACATTCCAGATTTGCAAACCATGAACGATAACCTCGGCAAAATTGGCTGGGGTGCGGTTACAGTTGATGGGTTTATTCCTCCTGCGGCTTTTATGGAATATCAAGCTTATAGGGTTTTGGTAATTGCAGCTGATATCCGTCAAATTAACCATATCGAATACACACCAGCTCCAGATATTATTCACGAAAGTGCTGGTCACGCCCCTATTATCGCAGACACAGATTATAATAAGTACCTAAGTTATTTTGGGTCAATTGGTACAAAGGCAATGTTTTCTAGTAAAGATTTTGAGCTTTATGAGGCCATTAGAAAGCTTTCTATTTTAAAGGAAGCTGTAAATGCTGATGAAGAAGAAATCGCAATCGCCGAAAAAAAGCTACACTATATAGCTGAAAATATGGGCGAACCTTCTGAAATGGCTTTATTAGGTCGTTTACACTGGTGGACAGTTGAGTATGGCTTAATAGGAACTTTAGAAAATCCTAAAATTTATGGGGCAGGTCTGCTGTCGTCTATCGGAGAAAGCGCAACTTGCATGAACCCAGATATTAAAAAACTGTGGTACAATTTAGATACGATTAATTACCAATACGATATTACCCAACAGCAACCCCAGCTTTTTGTAACAGAAACTTTCCAGAACTTAATAGATGTTTTGGAGGCATTTGCTGATACGATGGCCTTTAGAAGAGGTGGTGCTGAAAGTATTTTAAAAGCAATTGAATGTAAAAACCCTAGTACCGCAGTTTACAGTTCTGGCCTGCAACTGACTGGAATTTTTACTGATTTAGGAATGAATAAGGCTGATGAATTAACTTTCATTAAAACTACCGGTCCATCTGCATTAGCTTTTGATGGGAAACAATTAACCGGTCATGGAAAGGATTATCATAAGGATGGGTTTTCATCGCCAGTTGGCAAATTAAAAGGAATTGAAAAACCTTTTGAAGAGCATAATTTAATTGAGTTGGAGTTATTAGGCATCTTGGTTGACAAGAGAGCCGAAATTACTTTTGAAAGTGGCATTTTAGTTAAAGGTTTGGTTAAAGAAATAGTAGTTAGAGAAGGCAAACTGATTTTAATTTCTTTTACAGACTGTACTGTTACTGAAGACAATGGAAATATTTTATTTAAACCTGAATGGGGAACTTACGATATGGCCATCGGCGAAACGATTGTTTCAGTTTTTAACGGCGCTGCTGATAAGGATGCTTATGAGGAAATCATTTTTGTTAGCAAAGAGCAAACGCACAAAGTTATCTATGACGAAGCCACCTACAAACTGCACCAATTATATCAGAAAGTACGGTTTATAAGGGAAAATAAAACCGGTTATGAAGAACTAGAAGGAATCTTTAATACCTTAAAAACCTCGCACAGAACTGATTGGTTATGTGCTTTAGAAATTTTAGAAATTGCTTATCATAAAGAATTGGATGCCTCATTTGAGAAGGAATTGCGCATTTATTTAGAAATGAAAGCTGCCACAGAACCAGACCATACCAAATTGATTAATGATGGTTTGCATGTAATAGCTAATCCCGTAACACAGTTGATTAACGAGGAGTAGGTTAACTGATTAAATTGTTAAAATGGTTAATTGTATGGTTAATTCAATTAACCGTTTAACCACTTCAAACAATTAACCCTTTTAAAAAAATGAACATAATAATAACAGGCGCTAGTAGCGGAATTGGTTTTGAAACTGCACTAGAATTCTCTTTAGATAATAAAAATAAGGTTTTATGTATTGCTCGCAATGCGGATAAACTCAAAAAACTTTTCGACATTGCCAAACAAATTAATCCGGATTGCACCCTATTACCTGTAGCATTCGATTTAGTAAATGACGATTATGCGGTTTTGGCTCCTTTCATTGAAGAACGTTTAGGTACCGTAGATATTCTGATAAACAACGCAGGAAGCCTAATTAACAAACCTTTCGCAGAAACTACCGCAGCTGACTTATCGGAGATGCTAGAACACAACGTAATGAGCCATTTTAAAATGACACAGGCCACTGTTCCTTTTATGCAAAGCGGAAGTCATATTGTAAATATTGGCAGTATGGGTGGTTTTCAAGGAAGTGTAAAATTCCCTGGATTAGCAGCTTACTCTAGCAGTAAAGCAGCGTTACATACCTTAAGTGAGTGTTTAGCTTTTGAGTTAGCAGAAACTGGAATAAAGGTGAATTGTCTGGCATTAGGCTCTGCCCAAACAGAAATGTTGGAAGCGGCGTTTCCAGGTTATGAAAGCCCAGTTATGGCTTTTGAAATGGGAAAATATATTGCTGATTTTGCACGTACTGGGCATAAGTTTTTCAACGGAAAGGTTTTGCCCGTTGCTGTAACTACGCCATAATAAACAAGTTTTCAACACTTTACCTCGTTAATATTTTTTTGTTATCTTTGAAATCCTAATATGAAGAAAACACTAACTATTTTCTGTTTAATGTTATTGTTTGCTGTTAAAGGCAAAGCGCAAGATAACACTTCTCTTCCTGCTCAATATCAGGAGATGATGACAAAGATACTTAGCAATGTTCCTAAAACTGCTTCTTCTACAGCATCACAATTATTAGATTTTGCTAAAACAATGATTGGCGTTCCTTACAGATATGCCACAAGTAATCCAGAAAAAGGTTTCGACTGTTCTGGTTTTGTAAATTACGTGTTTAGTAGTTTTGGGTTTAAAGTACCTCGCTCCTCTCCTGAGTTTGCAAGTGCGGGTGTACCCGTTAAATTAACTGAAGCCAAAGTTGGAGACGTTTTAATTTTTACTGGCACTAATCCTAAAGTAAGACGAATTGGCCACGTAGGCATTATTTATTCTATCGAAGGAGGAGAAATCAAATTTATCCATTCTACTTCTGGAAAAGCTCACGGTGTTACAGTTACAGACTTTGATGCTTATTACAAAAGCCGATTCATGAAGGCTGTAAGTATTGTAGAATAATTCAGTTAACAGTATACAATTCTCAGTATACAGTTCTCAGTTTACAGTTCTTAGTTCACGGTTCGCTTTAATTCTTGACTGAAAATTGAAAACTGCCAACTTATAATTATCTTCATTTACAAACTCTAATCAAATGGCTGAATTAAAGACCAAAGTTACCGCTCAATCTGTGGAAGAATATTTGATGCAAATTCCTGATGAAACAACTCGTAAGGATTGTCAAACACTCTGTAAATTAATGGAGGACATCGCTCAAGCAAAAGCAAAAATGTGGGGTAGTGCAATTGTGGGTATTGGAGATTATACCTATTCTTATTCAACAGGCAGGACTGGCGATTGGTTCATGATGGGTTTTGCCCCTCGTAAAGCAAACATTAGTTTATATATCATGGGCTGTAATGCTGATGAAAGGCAAAACATCTTACCTAGACTAGGTAAGCATACTACAGGAAAAGGGTGCATCTACGTAAAAAAATTGAGCGATATTAATATGGAGGTTTTGAAAGAAATGTGTGAGATTTCTTATAACAACTTGAAGAAGTAATTCGTTTATTTATTGCCGCTTTGTCATTCTGAGCATCGCGAAGAATCTCTATTTAAGGATTTACAAATGAGATACTTCCTAATCAGTATAACAAATAACCTACAACAACACCACTTTCAAAGCATCACTAACATTACCCATAGCCAATAACTGATGCGCCAATTCATGCAATTCTCTTTCTCTATTGGTTTCATCGCCGATGGTGGCATCTAAGATATCTTTTACAGCTGTATTCCAGCGCATCGCATCAATTTCAGCTTCAGTTGGCAGTTGCTCAATGTTCCCTAACATCCCTAAATCATTCCCTGTTAACACACGAGAGTTCCTAACAGAAATTGGTAACGCACTCACTCCTACTCCCAATGTAGTCAATGGCTTGGCTACTTTGAATAAATTTTCGGGCGTAACTCTGCAATACCAATCTCCACCTAACCTGGCAACTAAATCTATTTTAGCTTGGTCAATTTTACCCTCTTCATCCAAAATATCTTCTTTGATATGAATCAATTTAATTTCTGCCAAAACTAAATTTCCCGCACCGTGCTGGTTGCCCAATGGGATAACTTCCTTAATCAAACATTCTAACTGAACTGGTGCCTCTGCAACCCTTGGGGGTTTTACCAAATGAGATTCTTCCATCGTAAACCCTGCCTTTTCGAATTCATTAACACCCTTTGCATACTCTGTGCTGGCCAAACTGGTCTGCTGTACCATCGCATAATTAACAATATTGATGACACATTCTTTTACCTGCAACACGTTTTCTAATGTGTGTTTCGTTGTATTGTCTCTCACTCTTCTGGCAGGAGAAAAAATACACATCGGTGGATTTGTGCTAAATAGGTTAAAAAAACTGAAAGGACTTAAATTTACATTTCCTTCCGTATCAATTGTAGATGCAAAACAAATTGGGCGTGGTGCAATAGCATACTGCAGATAGTTTTGCAATTGCAAGGGAGACAGTTCTGAAGTTTTTAAGGTTAGCATAAAAATTAGAAGTTGGAATGTTGTAAGGTTGGAATGTTTTAGAAGCCTTAAGAGATTATAAATTGAAAGGTTGGAAATTTGGAGTGTTTTAAGTTGAATAAAAATCCAAAAAAGAATGTCATCCTGAGCTTGTCGAAGGAATTCCTTTTTGGATTTTAGTTTTCGACAAGCTCAGAAGCAAATTAATATTTATTTTTTCTTCAATCCTAAAATCGAAAAATCTGTATCAACCTTAGTTATTATATTAGTCAAACTTCCCAGTCCTGTAATTTCCATTTCTACATCATCGCCATCTTGTAACCATTGTACTTTGTAATTAGGGTCGTTAAGTAAACCAGTTCCATTGAGTTCTAAAAAGCAACCTGTTCCTACTGTTCCAGAACCAATTACATCGCCTGGCAAAATATCTACCCCATAAGCACAACGTTCAATAATTTCGGCGAACGTCCAATCCATATCAGCCATGTTACCAGCAGAAACTTCAACACCATTAACCCTACAAGTCATTTTTAAGTTATAGGCGTTACCTGTGTGGTTTGGTTTTGCAGCAACGTTATACTGTTCCAATTCATCTGGTGTTACCAACCAAGGACCAATTACTGTAGAAAAATCCTTTCCTTTTGCAGGGCCTAAATTCAATATCATCTCCTCCATTTGTAAGGTACGAGCACTCATGTCATTCATGATCATAAAACCAGCGATGTAATCATCAGCCTCT
Organism: Pedobacter sp.; assembly: GCA_004295885.1. GTDB lineage: Bacteria > Bacteroidota > Bacteroidia > Sphingobacteriales > Sphingobacteriaceae > Pedobacter. The sequence continues at coordinate 6,272 of SEDG01000073.1, forward strand.
GCTGCCTTAATATTTCTACCTTTTTTTCCAATTACAACAGCAACCTCTAATTCAAAATCCAGTTTCTGAAAATGGTCTGGCATACACTCTATTTCTCCTGGACCTTGGATAGCATTATGATTCGTAAAGTAGAATATTGGATATTGATCAAATTCTGCAATCATATCTACTTTCCTATTCCTTCTCGCCGCTGCAACATGCTGACGGAAAGCATATCCATCTCTACAAGAAGTTGGATGAGGAACTGGAGCCAATATTTGATAAAAAACTTCTTCCTTAGGCTTAATTGCACCTGTAAGGATATCCTCATTGATTTGCTTTGCCCTTTCCATTAAAGGTTCGCCACCTTCTAAAAAAGACTTCATGTCATCAGGAATTAACTTGTGACAAGAGTTTAAATTGTAAATATGTCCATTTACAAAAACACCTAAATGTTCAATTTCTTCAGTTTTATAGGATACTAGTTTCATATGATATCTGGTTAAGAATATGAGTTAAATGTACTATTTTACATGAATTGTTTAAGGCTTATTAATATAAAATAAAGGAATGAGTTGATACTTATTTATTTAATCTTTTAGGAAGGTAAATAGCTGCCCATCTTTTGCCATAATTACTTTTGAGGTGAGGTTAACGAATAACCCATGCGCCAAAAGTCCGACTATTTGATTTAAGCTTTCCGAGAGTTTTCTAGGTTCATCAATGAAGCCAAAATCTACATCTACAATATAATTGTTGTTATCAGAGATGAAAATCTTTCCTTCTTTATATCTCAACTTTACAATACCGTTCAGCTTCTCTAGTTCCTTAACAACATACTGATAAGCTGTTGGCACAACTTCTATTGGCACTTTAAAAGCACCTAATTGTTCAACTTTTTTCGATGAATCGGTAACTATTATCCGGTTCTTACTTAGCGAGGCGACTATCTTTTCTCTAAAAAGTGCACCTCCTCCTCCTTTTATTAAATCTAAGGTTTCGGTAAATTCATCTGCTCCATCAATGCTGATATCAATATATGATGTTTCACCGAGCTCTTGCATAGGAATGCCTAATGAAACGGCTAATTCTTCCGTTTTTATGGAACTGGCAACTCCTTTAATTTTTAATCCGTCATTAACTCTTCTCGCTAATTCTTCAATGGCAAATTTTGCTGTAGAACCTGTTCCTAAGCCTACTATATCATTTCCTTTTACAAAAGAAACGGCCATTATAGCAGCTGCTTCTTTTTCTATTTCACTTTGGTTTTGCTTATTTACTGACATCAATTAAAAATAGCAAAGAAATTTGAAATTGCTATTTAAAACCATAATTTAGCCCCAAGAAAATGAGTAGTCATTCAACATATCAAAATCACAATGCTAATGAAGTTCTTTCAGCATTTAGATATGCCATGTTATCTAAAATCATTTTTGCGCAATATCCTTTTTAGACTTCCCAATACTTCGTCTACCCTAAAACGTTTCTAACTATTTAAACGTTATATATTTACATTCTAACCAAATTACCTAACGCTATGCCTATTTACCATACATTAGGAACAATTCCACCAAAAAGACATACGGTTTTCCGTAAACCAAATGGCGATTTGTACGCAGAGGAATTAGTTTCTACCGAAGGCTTTTCAAGTTTATATTCACTGGTTTACCATTGTCATCCGCCAACATTTGTAAAACATTTAGGAGAGCCGTATAATGTAGAACCTAAAATTGCTCGAGAAAAACATTTGCGCCATACAAGTCTAATCGGCTTTAACATTAAGCCAGAAGATGATTATTTAAAAAGCCGCAAGCCTGTATTGGTCAATAGCGACTTGCATATTTCTTTGGCGGCGCCAAGAAAATCAATGACTGATTATTTCTACAAAAATAGTCAGGCCGATGAAGTGATTTTTATTCACGAAGGTTCAGGAACATTGAAAACTGGCTTTGGGAAAATCAAATTTGAGTACGGAGATTACCTGGTTGTTCCTCGTGGCACAATTTATCAATTGGAGTTTAATGATGAGAACAACAGACTTTTTATTGTAGAAAGTTTTAGTCCAATTCGTACACCAAAAAGATATAGAAACCAATTTGGGCAGCTAGAAGAGCATTCTCCGTACTGCGAAAGGGATATCAAACGTCCACAAGATTTAGAAACTATTGATGAAGTTGGAGATTTCAAAGTATTGATTAAAAAACAGGGAATTATGTATCCTTATACTTACGGTACACACCCATTTGATTTTGTAGGCTGGGATGGTTTCCACTATCCTTGGGCATTTTCTATTCACGATTTTGAGCCGATAACTGGGCGTTTACATCAACCACCGCCAGTTCATCAAACCTTTGAGGGGCATAACTTCGTGATTTGTTCTTTCGTTCCACGTAAGTATGATTACCACCCGTTGTCAATCCCAGCTCCCTATAACCATAGCAACGTGGATAGCGATGAGGTTTTATATTACGTAGATGGAGATTTTATGAGCCGTAAAAGTGTAGTAAAAGGTCAAATTACGTTGCATCCAGGGGGAATACCTCACGGACCACATCCAGGAACGGTAGAAAAATCAATAGGAAAAGAAAAAACAGACGAACTAGCTGTTATGATAGACCCTTTTAGACCTTTGATGTTAACACAAGATGCTGTTGATATTGAAGATGAAAGTTACCATACCAGCTGGCAGATAAACGTCGAGTAAAAGAGTTGGGAAACGAGAGTTTGGAGTTAAGTCCACAACCTTTCAACAGTTCAACATTCAATATTTCAACAATATGAGCACACAAACATTCGCAGAAAAAATAGCAAAAGCACAAGATTTCCTTCCAATTAATGGAACGGACTACATAGAATTTTATGTGGGTAATGCCAAACAGGCTGCCCATTATTATAAAACAGCATTCGGTTTTCAGTCGTTGGCTTATGCCGGACCTGAAACTGGAGTTCGTGACCGAGCTTCGTACGTTTTGCAACAAGGCAAAATAAGATTGATTTTAACAACGGCTTTAAAATCTGATAGCCTAATTGCCGAGCACGTTAAAACACATGGTGATGGCGTAAAGGTTTTAGCACTTTGGGTTGATGATGCCTACAGCGCTTTTGAAGAAACAACCAAACGTGGAGCAAAACCATATTTAGAGCCGCAAACTTTAACTGATGAAAATGGCGAGGTTAGAATGTCGGGGATTTATACCTACGGCGAAACTTCGGCATTGATGAGCAAGGTGATGAGCAATGGGAATGGTTTCTCTAAATTCCCAATCAATGAACCTGCAGAGGGAAAGAAAAAATCCCAGATTGAAGAATACCTAGAGTTTTATGAAGGTGAAGGCGTTCAGCATATTGCAGTTGCCACTAAGGATATTGTAAAAACTGTAACCGAGCTAAAATCTCGTGGGGTCGAATTTTTAAGTCCGCCACCAGAAGCTTATTACGAAATGATGCCAACCCGTGTTGGAGAAATTGATGAGGAAATTGCTCTGCTAAAAAGCCTTGGAATTTTAGTTGATTGTGATGAGGAGGGTTATTTGCTGCAAATTTTCACAAAACCAGTTGAAGACCGTCCTACTCTTTTCTTTGAGATTATACAACGTAAAGGTGCGCAATCTTTCGGTGCAGGAAACTTTAAAGCCTTGTTTGAGTCTTTAGAAAGAGAGCAAGAATTGAGAGGGAACTTGTAATTAGATGTGAGAATTGAGATATGAGAATTGAGACCAGTCTAACTCCAAATTTCAAAATCTTACCATCAGCCAGTTCCTTACTAACAAAACAAAGTTAATATATTTGATGTAAAAGATAATGATAGCTTCAAAACTAAAATTCTTACTTATTGGGCTAGTTTTATTGCAAATGCAAACTTGCAAAAAAGAAGACTTCAAGGACGTGCCTGTTTGCATTTTAGAAAAAATTCAAAAGCTCAAAAATGAGAATGTTGCAAATCCACCTGCAAGTGTTTGGCAATATGAATACAACGGGCAAACTGTTTACTTCATTCCGCAGAAATGCTGCGATATTCCAAGTGCACTTTATGACAGCAATTGTAATCTAATTTGCAGTCCAGATGGTGGTTTTACAGGAAAAGGCGATGGTAAATGCAAAGACTTTTTCGAAAAACGGACCAAGGAAAAACTGATTTGGAAAGACGATAGAAAATAAAAAAAGCTGTTTAGGAAACTAAGCGGCTTTTTTAGCAATGCCCCAAAGCGTAATAAATAACTACAAAAATAATGATGGTTGATAAACAGCCACCTCCTAGTTTTTTAGCACCGTAGCCAGCAATGATAGTTCTGAAGAAATTATTCATAGGTTAAGTTTTGTAGAATAACCCTTAAAAGGTGCAAAAAGTTTTTTTGAAAAGCAATTTAGCAGTTCTTGGGCAAAAATCAGTCCCGCCATTTGCTTCAATTCCCGATGAAAAAATCGGGAGATTTTCGCGTCTGTCGGGTTTTAGAATTAAAGGCTGTGGTTTAAGGCAAGGTGCAAGGCATATAGCATGGCAGCACAAACTTTTGTTAATTAAACGGGTTCCGATAGCTATCGGAAGAAGCGGAAATACTTTTTGTTATGCTGAGCTTGTCGAAGCACAAAAAGATTGCAGCAAAAAGCCCGACTAACATTAATCAGGCTTCTGTACTTGTTTTTCTAATCAATAAAATTTTCGGTCTTTCCAACTTTCGGACTAATTCTTCTCTTTAATCACAATCAACAACCCTTTACCTTTTGGAATAGTTATTTCAGTTGGGGTTCCGATGTTTGCTCCTATTTGAAAATTTTGAACCTCTGGAACTGTAAGCATCGCTTTCGCAGGATTGATGCCTAGCTTATCCCAATCAATAATCAGCTTTATTGTTTCATCTTTTTCAGACCAACTTGCAATAGAAACCAATGCCGCACCTTGTTTTTTGTATACAGTTGCCAAAACTTCAGCTTTGCTAGTTTTAACTGGACAATTTGCAGACCAGTAACCAATCATTTTTGTTCCTTTCATACCAAAATTATCCCAAACTTTCCATAATGGTCTTGGGTCGTTATTGCCCGACCAAGGCAAACGATTAGTCATTCCGTAAATCATTCCACGCCAAGGATTTCCACCATCCTGCAACATTTCGCCCATTAAGCCGAAAGGAATTCCACTTACTTCTGTTAAGTAAAAATCTGGCTTATTCTTTTCGTAATCGAAATATTCGCCAAACCATAAGCGATTTAAATATGGGAA
>SEDG01000553.1 GCA_004295885.1 Pedobacter sp.
ACATCCTTCGAGACCACTGCTCCAGCGGCAACCACCGCATTTTCTCCGATGGTTACTCCGGGAAGTATGGTTGCTCCCGCTCCAATCCAGGCATTTTTTTTGATGTGGATAGCCTTCGGAACCAACGAATGTCGGTCGTCTCGTGAGGTTGGATGCCCTTCAGATAATATACTTACTTTCGGAGCAATGAATACATCGTCCTCAATGGTAATTCCTCCTAAACCCAAAAACACACAATCGAAATTGATGAATACATTTTTACCAATTTTCGTATGCTTTCCGTAATTTATGTACAAAGGCGTAAATACATTAACCGTACTATCAATTGTTGACCCAACAATTTCGCTTAAAAAGCTTCTGATTTCTTGCGGTTCTGTTGCATTATTCATTTGAACCAATAGTTTTTTTGTTGCAAAAGAAGCTTCCATCATTTGATGAGCGTCCGGATCGCTTGGTAAAATCGTCTCCCCATCGCGTAACCTCTTAAAAATATTCATTGTGTTCATACCCATAATTTTGTAAGACAAAGATAAAAGGTTTTCAAAAGTGTTATGTTACATTTATTTCGTAAGTAATGTCAAATATTACCTATTAACCATTAATTGTTCTATTTTTACTTAATATGTCGACAAATCAAAAAGTTATGCTCCGCAAAGCGGTCTCAGGAAGTGAATTCCCAATAGATTTTAACATCAGGTTTCATACACATATTTATTGCCAAGGTGGAAGCCTGAAATTTGTCTTTAACGGCAGGCCATATCAAAGTAAAAAAGGTGAGTTTATCTTTTGGCTGGCAGGTAGCAATGTTTCGGCCTTGTCTTTTTCACAAAGTTTTAAGGCCACGATTCTATTTGTAGATAGCGATTTGCTCACGGCAAGTTTGCCTAGCGCCACGGCGAGCATCGACAGCATCATACATGCTAAAGAATATCCAATTTTGCATCCGGATAAAAAAGACAAAGAGAAAATCCTGAAAAATTTTATGTTGCTGTACGATATGTCGCAGGAAACAAACCATCGGTTCTATGAAGAAGCCCTTAAGCTCCAAATGCAAATTTTCTTATTGGAAATGTGGCACATTTTTGAGGACGAACTCGACAGGAGAAAACGAAGTTTGCAAAGCGGAACCCTTTACGAACAGTTTATACAATTGGTACAGGAACATTGTATCAAACAGCGGGAAGTACGGTTTTATAGTGATAAGCTAAATATCACACCCAAATACTTAAATTACATTTGCAAGGTTAATACCAGAATAACGGCATCTGAATGGATACAGCGTAACGCAAAAGAGCGGATCATAGTATTGTTGCAAAATAAGAAGCTTAACATCTCCGAAATAGCTGATGAAATGGATTTTTCGAGCCGTTCATTCTTTACCCGTTATGTAAAGAAATTGCTTGGTGTAACGCCAAAGGAATACCGGGAGCGAATTTGATTCACCTATAAATTAGCTAGCTAGACGCTTGGCGGGCGTATCAATTGGCGAGCTGTTTGATTCAAGGATGACTTGGCATATAAAAATTTAAAACAAGACAACTGTCCTGTATCCGATTTTTCGACTGCCAGCTATGTTCCGCCTTCCTGACTTCTTTTACCCTTCGTTCATCGGTCTTTCCAACATTCGAACTTGCAAACTTCCCTACGTAAAAAAAAATAGCTAAATTCCCAGCTTAAAGCAATGAAAGAAATCAACGACATATTAAAAGCTTATGCCAAAGCACAGCAAGAGAATAAGAGATCGGCATTAGCTACAGTCGTTAAAGTAGAAGGTTCTTCCTATCGTAGACCAGGCGCCAGAATGTTGGTTACCGAAGATGGGGTATTAACCGGCGCCATCAGTGGTGGTTGTTTAGAGGGAGATGCCTTGAAAAAAGCACTTTCAGCGATTCATCAACAACAGAAAAAACTGGTTACTTATGATACTACGGATGAAGATGATGCCAAATTTGGCGTACAGTTAGGCTGTAATGGGATTGTATACATTTTATTTGAACCGATAAATAATCAAGAGGCCAATAATCCAATCGATATATTAAAAGCTTTATTCCCAATGCAAATAGGGTTTTAATCGCAAAACCTAATGAGGTAATGGATAAAATTGAAATTGATGAACAAACGGCATTTGCATTAATGACCCACAATTACAACTATGATACAGAACTGCTAAATTTGCTTTTAAATACCAATGCGCCTTATATCGGTACGCTCGGACCGAAGAAAAAACTGATTAAAATGTTGGAGGATTTAAACCTCAACACTGAAGAAAATCAGAATCGGGTTCATGGCCCTATCGGTTTAGACATTGGTGCAGAAACCGCAGAAGAAATTGCCATCTCCATCATCGCAGAAATTAAAGCGTTTTTTGCAGGTGCAAATGCTACCTCATTAAAAAACAAAAAGAATTCCATCCATACTCACCAAATAAACTAAGAAATGGAGAACGGCATCATCATATTAGCGGCAGGAAACTCGAGCAGACTAGGGAAACCCAAACAATTGTTAACTTTCCAAGGCAAATCCCTATTGCAAATAGCAACAGAAGCGGCTATTGAAACTGAAGCGAACGCTATCGTGACGGTGTTGGGCGCTTTTGCTAAGGAGATCTTCGCAGCACATCAGCATCCTCATATCAATTACATCATCAACGAAAGCTGGGAAAAGGGTATGTCTACGAGCATCAATGCTGGTTTGGTCGAATTACTAAGGCTTAATCCTGCGCTAGACAATGTAATCATCATGGTCGCCGATCAAGCATTTTTATCTTCGTCAATATTAACGCAGTTAATAGCAAAAAAAGAACAGACCCAATATCCCATCATCGCAAGCAATTATGGCAACACCATCGGCACGCCAGTTTTGTTTAACAAGAAATACTTTGCAGCTTTAATGAACTTAATTGGTGATACCGGAGCGAAACACCTCCTGCAACAACACCCTAACGAAGTAGCAACCATCAACTTCGAAAAAGGGTTGATTGATATAGATACGGAAGCAGATTACGATAATTTAACGAAACAAAAATGATAGCAGATTCTTTCGGACGGGTACATGATTACTTACGGATATCACTAACGGATAACTGTAATTTCCGCTGCTTTTATTGCATGCCCGAAGAGGATTATGATTTTACGCCTGCTTCCAGATTAATGCAACCTGAAGAGATTTTAACCTTGGCGAAGTTATTTGTAGCACAAGGCGTTAAAAAAATAAGGTTAACGGGTGGCGAGCCACTGGTACGTAAGGATGCCGCAGAAATCATTGCCAACCTAGGGAAATTGCCAGTCGAATTGGTCATTACCACCAACGGCACCAGAATTGCAGAACTGTTACCTACCCTTTTAGCTGCTGGCATTAAATCCATCAACATTAGTTTAGATACTTTACAGCCTGAGAAATTCATGCTCATCACCCGTCGCGATCTTTTCCATCAGGTACGAAAAAGAACTAGGTGGTCAACTCCATAAACATTTTGAGCAGATTGATACCAACACCCTACAAAACAGAAGCATGATTACCATTGGAGGATAAACCTAACATGATTACCGTAGCCGAAGCAAAATCAATAATCCGTAATAACATCACTCCCTTAGCAGCCATCAATGTAAGTTTGGCGCAAGCTGCTGGACATATTTTAGCTGCCGACGTTTATGCCAGCTGTGATATTCCTGCATTCAGGCAATCGTCTATGGATGGTTATGCCTTAAAGTTTGAGGAAGAGCTAAAAGAGTTAACCATCACAGGTGAAATGGCAGCTGGAGCTCCCGCAAAATCAACACTAAATGCTGGAGAAACACATCGAATATTTACTGGCGCACCATTGCCTGAAGGAGCAGATACAGTCATCATGCAAGAGAAAGTCACCCTAGAAAATGGCAAGATTTTACTTCAAGACCCTAACCTTAAAAAGGGGTTAAACGCCCGAGAAAAAGGTTCTGAAATTGCTGCTGGAGATTTAGCAATGAGCAAGGGCAACCTGTTAACACCCGCAGCCATTGGTTTTTTGGCTGGGATTGGCGTTACAGAATTAACTGTTTTCCCAATGCCCAAAGTGGCCATTATTGTAACAGGTAAAGAATTACAAAAACCTGGACTGCCACTTAACTTCGGCCAAGTATACGAATCCAATTCTTACTCACTTACTGCAGCCTTAAAAAATGAAGGCATCTCTGAGATTACTGTATTTGAAGCTGACGATGAACTTGATATTTTAACAAATATACTCAACGAAGCACTGGCAACGGCCGATGTGGTATTACTAACTGGAGGCGTAAGTGTGGGCGATTATGATTTCGTAATTGAGGCTTCGCAACAATGTAGCATCGAACAGTTGTTCCATAAAGTGAAACAGAAACCTGGCAAACCGCTGTATTTCGGTAGAAAAGAGCAAAAATTAGTATTCGGACTGCCTGGCAACCCATCCTCTGTATTGAGCTGTTACTACAATTATGTTTTACCGAGTTTGAAACAGTTATCCCAGAAAGAAACTACCGTAATAGAATTGATAGCAAGGCTTGCGGTAGCTTATCAAAAAGCAAAAGGGTTAACATATTTCCTAAAAGGCTCCTATAAAGACGGCAAGGCCACGCCACTAACTGCACAAGACTCTTATCGCCTAAGTTCTTTTGCCCAAGCCAACTGTTTAATTAGTTTGCCCGAAGAAGAAGAAAGTTTTGAGGAAAACCAATCGGTTACCATCCTATTATTACCAAACTGATTATGCAAGAATCCTTTATCTTTTTTTACATTCTGCTTTTCGTTGTTGCTTTTTTATATGCATCTGTTGGTCATGGTGGGGCGAGCGGTTACTTGGCCCTAATGGCTATTTTCGCGATTTCTCCTGCCGTGATGAAACCTACTGCCCTATTGCTTAACCTTTTTGTATCATCAACCTCCTTTATACAATTTTATAGAGGCGGGCATTTCAAATGGAAATTGTTTTGGCCTTTTGCCCTCGCCTCCATTCCGCTTTCTTTTGTAGGTGGTATGATGGCGATTGAAAGTTCCATTTATAAAAAAATATTGGGTGTGTTACTGCTCATTCCAGTCATCAGGTTTTTCTTTTTCAAAAATACCGACGCAAAAGATTTTAAAGCTGCTAACATTCCTCTATCCTTATTAGTTGGAGGTATTATTGGGCTCTTATCAGGAATGATTGGTATTGGCGGAGGTATAATCCTCTCCCCTGTTATTTTATTGTTAAAATGGGCCGATCAAAAACAAACAGCTGCCATCAGCGCTGCTTTTATTTTTGTAAACTCTGTTGCAGGTTTGGGCGGCCAACTCATCAAAGG
>SEDG01000554.1 GCA_004295885.1 Pedobacter sp.
CTATTAAGATTCTCTTTTTCATTTAAATAATCGATAAATATAGATTACTGTTTGTACTTAAACAAACATTATACCGCGTAAAAAAAAGATGGCTTTTATATGGCATTTGTTACATTTTGGTGCGATATTTGACTTAAAATATAGCTTTTGTATTAGCATTTAGGAATATTGCCTCTTAAAGCTTACTTTTACAAGCTTAAATAAACGAAGCAACATAATTTAAGGAGGTCAAAACTTTTTAGGTTTCAGGTCAATAAGCCATCCCATCAAATTTATTCATATCGGAATCTTTAGGCTAGATTGTTATATGGCAATTTAGTTGGAAACTATTGAATAATTTAAGGTAAAAACGAGAATTAGGATGATTGTTAATTCTTAAAGATGCAAAACAAACACGAATACAAAGATATGATGACACAAATAAACCTTTATTACCCACTTTGGAAAAGATACCTTCCAGTATTTGCTATCCAAATTAAAAAGGCAATAACAGAAGAGCAAGAAATTAGCTTCACCAAATCTGATTTACATAGTTTAGGCAATAGAAACAAGGCTGACTACTCTTTCAGTTTAGAACTAGAAAACGGCAAAGTTAAAAACAACATTTCAGCTTCTGCAGTAGCGAGAGATTTATATGATGTTTTACTTAGCAGCCCGAAAATAAAGGATCTATTGCAAGACAATCATTTTAAATTCAGTTTAGGCAAAGCTTATGTATTAAAAATTACTTCCTTAAAAGAAGTAATTGTAGATACAGAACAGTAAGATTTATATAAAGTTGAGTTAGATATTTTTATATATTTGCGACCTGATTGGTGTTGTATCAATGCTTGATAGGATATCAGTAAGAAAAAGATAAAATACCTGAAATCAGGAATTAGCAAGGATTTTTTAAAATCTTTGCAAAATATTGGTCCCGTAGTTCAACGGATAGAATAGAAGTTTCCTAAACTTTAGATATGAGTTCGATTCTCGTCGGGACCACAACAAAAGCCACCAAATTGGTGGCTTTTTTAGTTTGTAGGATCTGTATGCTAGTTGAAAAAAAGCCATCACCCATGGATACAACGGGCCACCTTCACAGCACTCTTTAGCTTTCCTTGCATTTGGCTTAAGACATTAATCACTGTGTTTTGTACTATCAACTATAGTTAGCTCATCCCACGGAATTGTAATAAAGTTACACTCAACGCCACCCACTATTTCCTTTTCCAAAAAGCAAAACTCCCAGCAAAGTCTATCAAATTGACCGTTATATTCAAAGTTCACCGAATATTTATCTAGGTTATAATTACGTTTTTTGGCTTCATCTAGTGCAAATTTTTTAATTGAATCTCTAGAAAGAAATGTCTTTTTGCTTCCATATCCATTTATTGGCCAATTGATTTTTAATATCTGTCCATAACCATCTAAATGTAGGGTCAGGTTATAACGAATGATGCCAATCGATTCATCTTTTAAATAGAAATTGATTTCATATTTTGGAACCACCCAGTGCCTTTTATGAGGATCGCCATCTTTAAGATACCTTTCAATATCAACAATTTGAGCGTTAATAAAATGAATTGAATCCCTAAACCCCCAAAAAGATTCTCTTGTTAATATTTTAACTTCCTTTTGTATCTTATAGGGTAGTTTATCAAGTGAACATATTGTCTTGGAAGCTTCCTGATAAGTATAGCTAACCCAATCTTCCTCTTTGATTACCATTTTTTCTTGCCCCATCACATCTAGGTAATTGATAACCAATAACAAAAGAATAAGATAGGAGCGCTTCATTTTCTAAATATAAAAAATTTGAAAAACATCTATAAATACCTAAAACAGTTTGACAGTTTGTAAAGATAACAGAAATCTATCCTAACGTCCAGAATAACGGCAACCAGCTTTAATCCTCTAATAAATAGTTTGAGATAGCGGTTTTTAAAAACAGAAAAACCAGGGGAACCTGTATGTTAACCCCTGGCATTCTTACTAACCAAATGTATCTTTAATTTTTTATTTCAGCCCATCTGCTACGCCAACATAGGCAGGCTTTCTAATTA
>SEDG01000555.1 GCA_004295885.1 Pedobacter sp.
GTACCTTGTTTCTGCATTTGACCTTCCAATCCTAGATTTCTTACTGGCTCGCCAACCTGTTTGCTATGTAGGTAATCGATTAACCTACGACCATAAACTGTTGTGATGACTAGGGAAAGCACAATAGAAAGTGATGACCTAAAAGTTAAGTATTGGAACAACCTTAATCCAGGAAAATCATAATGCTTATGCAGATATTCGAATAATAAATATAACATTAGTTGATTAGGTTTAATTGTTCGGTTAACACTTCTTTATCATCAAAATGATGTCTAACACCATTAATTTCTTGGTATTTTTCATGCCCCTTGCCAGCAACAAGGATAATATCTCCAGGTTTGGCTAAGTGACAAGCTGTTTTGATTGCTTCTTTCCTGTCTAAAATGCTCAAAGTTTTTCTTTGGTTAGTTGGAGAAACTCCTTTTTCCATTTCAGCAATTATTTGTTGAGGATTTTCAGTTCTAGGGTTATCAGAAGTTAGAATTACTTTATCGCTCCAATCGCTAGCCACTTGAGCCATTATGGGGCGTTTTGTTTTATCTCTATCCCCTCCACAACCTAAAACCGTAATTACCTGTTCAGTTCCTTTTCTAATGTTGGCAATCGTGCTCAATACATTTTGGACCGCATCAGGTGTATGCGCATAATCAACTATGCCGATAATTCCTTGTTTTGAAACCGTGTAATCAAACCTTCCTTCAGCGCCCGCTAATGTGCTTAAAATGGTCAGTACGTTTAATTTATCTTCTCCCAATAAAATGGCAGTACCATAAGCAGCTAATAAGTTATAAGCGTTAAAAGAGCCAACCATTTTAAAGAAAACGTCAGTATCATCAACGTTTAAGTTTAAGCCGCTAAACTTATTCTCTATAATTTTGGCTTTAAAATCTGCCATTTGTTTTAAGGCATAAGTCTTTTTGCTTGCCTTTGTATTTTGCAGCATCACCATGCCATTTTTATCATCTGCATTTGTTAGGGCGAATGAAGATTTTGGTAGGTTATCAAAAAATTCTTTTTTAGCTTTTAAGTAGCTATCGAATGTTTTATGGAAATCTAAATGGTCATGTGTAATATTTGAGAATACACCTCCAGCAAAGGTTATTCCTGCAATGCGATGCTGAACTACTGCATGAGAACTCACTTCCATGAAACCATACTCACATTTCGCTTTCACCATATCTTGCAATAAAGCATTTAAGGCGATTGGATTTGGCGTGGTATGCGTTGCAGGAATAATATCATCGTTAATGTGGTTTTGAACAGTTGATATTAAGCCAACATTATAAGCTAACTCCCTAAATAACTGGAACAAAAGCGTGGCAATAGTGGTTTTTCCATTGGTACCTGTAATACCGATTAGCTTCAATTTCGAAGAAGGATTTCCGTAAAAATTACTAGCTACAACTCCTAAAGCAACTGACGAGTTTTGAACTTCTACATAAGTAACACCTTCAACCAAAGTAGTTGGTAAGGATTCACATACGATTACAGTTGCACCTGCTGCAATGGTTTGTTCAATATATTGATGACCATCTACCACTGTACCCTTCACTGCAAAAAATAAGGTATCAGGTTTTACCAAACGCGAATCAAAAGCTAAACTAGCAACCTCTTGATTAGGTTTGCCTGTTAAGCTCTTAATTGATACACCGTAAAGTAAATCTTGTAACTTCATTTAATTTAATTCTATTTCTACCAATAGTCCCTTGCCAATTCTACTTCCTGGCAAAATCGATTGGTTAATTACTTTTCCACTTCCTTTAACTCTCGCTTTTAAACCTGCATTGCCTACTAGATACATGGCGTCTTTTAAACCCATGCCTTTAATGTTTGGCATTACCCCTTTGGTAGGCGTACTTTCTTCATATGCTATTCCATTACTGGTATCAGCAGAGTTAAAATATTCTGATTTTGCTGCATAAAGTGCTTTAATGCCAAAAGCATTATAAACTTGTTTGGTGGCCTTGCTTTGTCCAGCCTTAGCTTCTGGCGCTGTTGTATTGCCAACCATATTTTGTCTTACACTGCTATACATG
>SEDG01000556.1 GCA_004295885.1 Pedobacter sp.
CGATGGAGATTGCTTTACCTAAACCTTTACCTGCACCAGTTACTATTGCATTTTTTCCTTGTAATGATTCCATATTATTTTTATTGAAAAGCTAAAGTATAAAAAAGTGAATGTAGAGAGGTTTGGCTGGTGTAAAATTTAGATCAGAATTAATGATTGAAGGGGCGCTGGCCTTACTTCGTATAGTTTGAAGCTATGCAAGGAAAGGGTTCATAGCAGCACAGACTTTTCAGTTCTAAACCTTCTTGAAGCGGCATACTTTGGAGCGAAGCGGAAAAGATATAGCGGAAAGAAGGACTAACATTAATCGATGCTAAGTATCTGCTTTCTAAAATCTTTTAACCACCTAATACACCAAATAAAACCTAAGCACGATTACTATACTTAGATGAACTTCGGTTTCTAAGATGGTAAAATTTTTAAACGAAAAAAGCCTGTGAACTTTCGTTTACAGGCTAAATATATTGCTAATTCTTTACTAGAACTAGTTTTTACTACCGTTTGCTTTACGTAGTTGCTCAGTTAAGAAGATTTTACGTAAACGAATACTTTGAGGTGTTACCTCTATATATTCATCAGCTTGGATATATTCCATACATTCCTCTAACGAGAATTTAATGGCTGGAGCAATACGAGTATTATCATCGGTACCAGAAGCACGCATATTAGTTAACGCTTTTCCTTTAACAATGTTAATTACTAAATCGTTATCACGAATGTGCTCTCCTAAAATTTGACCTTCGTAAATATCTACTCCTGGATCTACAAAGAAACGGCCTCTATCTTGCAATTTATCGATAGAATAAGCAGTTGTCATCCCTTTATCCATAGAGATTAAAACTCCATTTAAACGACCAGGAATTGTACCTTTCCAAGGCTCATAAGCTTTAAAACGGTGGGCCATGATTGCCTCACCAGCAGTTGCAGTTAATACGTTGTTACGTAAACCGATAATACCACGAGCTGGGATTTCGAATTCTAAGTGTTGTAAATCGCCTTTTGGTTCCATAATTAACAACTCACCTTTACGTTGAGTTACCAATTCAATTACTTTACCAGCAACATCACCAGGAACATCAACAATTAGCGTTTCAATTGGCTCACATTTTTTACCATCAATCTCTTTAACGATAACTTGTGGCTGTCCAACTTGTAACTCATAACCTTCGCGACGCATTGTTTCGATTAATACCGATAAATGGAGAATACCACGGCCATAAACTAACCATGAATCTGCACCTTGAGTTTCAACAACTTTAAGCGCAAGATTTTTTTCCATTTCCTTCATCAAACGATCTTTAATACGTTGTGAAGTAACTAATTTACCTTCTTTACCAAAAAATGGAGAGTTGTTAATGGTAAACAACATGTTCATTGTTGGCTCATCAATGCTAATTACTGGTAATTGTTCTGGTGTTTCAAAATCAGCAATAGTATCACCAATATCAAAACCATCAATACCTACAACAGCACAAATATCTCCAGAACCTACTTCTGTAGTTCTAATTTTACCTAAACCTTCAAAAGTATAAAGTTCTTTTACTCTAGATTTAACCATTTTACCATCACGTTTAATTAACGTAATAGGTTGGTTTTCTTTAATTGTACCACGGTGTACACGTCCAATCGCAATACGACCAACAAAAGACGAATAATCTAATGATGTAATTTGCATTTGTAAAGTACCTTCGTTAATTGGTGCAGGTGGAATGGTAGCCACAACTGTATCCAATAACGCAAAAATATCTGTAGTAGGCACTTTCCAATCAGTACTCATCCAACCTTGTTTCGATGAACCATAAATTACTGGAAAATCTAATTGATCTTCAGTTGCTTCTAAATTGAAGAATAACTCAAAAATTTGTTCATAAACCTCTTCTGGTCTACAGTTTTCTTTATCAACTTTATTTACGACTACAATTGGTTTTAAACCTAAAGCCAAAGCTTTTTGAGTTACGAAACGAGTTTGAGGCATTGCACCTTCAAAAGCATCACATAATAACAATACACCATCAGCCATTTTTAATACACGCTC
>SEDG01000557.1 GCA_004295885.1 Pedobacter sp.
TATGAAGGTTATTGGGCTTACGAAAAAGTGGCAGATATGGTACCGATGGATTATATTCCTGTTACGAAAAAATAGTATTGAGTATTGAGATTTGCGAATTGAGACAAGTCTATTCCCTATTCCCAATTTTCTATTTCCCTTTTTTATCAACCTTTTGTTGAAAATTCGAATCGCCAATTACTAAAAATATTAGTAATTTTAGATTATGAATGCGGTGGATGAAAATCAGGATAATTATATAAATGGACGTGGGGCGCAGTTCAATACCTCCAACAAGTTTCTTAAAAATTCTCTCGCAAAAGAACATCCAGAAGGTATTGATGATTGGGAAGAACCAAATTCGAAAACAACTTTCATTATCGGAAAATCTAAGTCTGTTGTCAACAAAGTTGAAAGTCCAGATGTTGGAATGGCATATTCATTAAATCCTTACCAAGGATGTGAACACGGTTGTATCTATTGTTATGCTCGCAATTCTCACGAATATTGGGGCTTTAGTGCTGGATTGGATTTTGAGAGAAAAATCATCGTAAAAAAAGATGCACCAGAATTATTTAAAAAGTTTCTGGATAAAAAAGGTTGGGACGCCACCCCTATTTCCCTATCAGGCAATACCGATTGTTATCAGCCCGCAGAGCGGAAGTTTAGGTTAACGCGTCAGCTTTTGGAGATTGCTTTGGAATACAAACAACCGATTACTATGATTACCAAAAATGCTTTGATTTTGAGAGATTTAGATATTCTTCAAGATTTAGCAAAGCTGAAATTATCCGCAGTTTATGTATCGATAACCAGTTTAGACGAAAAGCTTAGATTAAAATTGGAACCAAGAACTACAACTGCAAAACAACGTTTAAAAATTATTGAGGAATTAAGTAAGTTTGGTTTGCCAACTGGCGTCATGGCAGCGCCGATGATTCCTGGATTAAATGACCATGAAATGCCTGCCATCTTAAAAGCTTGTGCAAATAATGGTTGCAAAAGTGCGGGTTATACTGTTGTTCGCTTAAATGGTGTCATCAATCAGATATTTGAAGATTGGTTAAGAAAAAACTTTCCAGATAGATTTGAGAAAGTTTGGCATCAAATACAAAACTGTCATAATGGAAATGTAAATGATAGCAGGTTCGGAACCAGAATGCGTGGTGAAGGAAATTTTGCTGAAATGATTAGAAATACTTTTAAACTCCATTGCAGACTAAATGGATTAAATATAGAACGCACTGAACTAGACCAAACGCTTTTTAAAGTTCCGAGGTCGCAAATGAGTTTGTTTTGATTAATTGATTCGTCATTTCAACAGAGCGCAGCGACGAGAAATCTACCACAAAGCATTACACGAACAGATTTTTCCTCTTTAAAAACCCGATCGAAATGACGTGAAGGAGGTTCGTTCGATATGACGACAATCATAAATTCCTTACCTTCGAAATCTCAAACCAAAACAATGAACATTGTATTAGTAACCTACCAAGATAAAGGCGCCTACCACGCTATTAACGTTCAAAATGAAGATGACAAACTGATTGATTTTTTGAAATCAAAAGGCCTAAACATTACCAAAGAAATTTGGAATGATGACGAGGTGAACTGGGAAAACTACGATTTAGCCGTTATCAAATCTCCTTGGGATTATTTTAATTTGATTGAAGATTTTTATACCTGGTTAGCGAAAATTGAAAGCAAAAAAATTAGACTTTTAAATCCGATTGATATTGTAAAATGGAATGCCGACAAGCATTATTTACACGATATAGAAAAAGCAGGGTTAAAAGTAACCCCCAGCATTTTTTTAACCAAACGTGATAAAGTTAACCTACAAGAATACTTTGCAACCTTTCAAGCTGAGAAAATTATCGTTAAACCCGCAGTAAGTGGTGGTTCAAAAAACACATTTAAAGTTACCGCAGCAAATGCTGATGAACTAAATGAAAAACTAAATTCCTTGACAGAAATTGAGGACTTTATCGTTCAGCCGTTTCTAACAGAAATTGAAGAAAACGGGGAATGGTCTTTTATTTTCTTTGG
>SEDG01000558.1 GCA_004295885.1 Pedobacter sp.
GTTTTAATGGAATTTAAGTAAGTTTGCAGACACATTTTTAGCTGAATGCCCGGAATAAATCAGATAAAACAACCTATTGCCGCAGAGATTGATGCTTTTGAAGCCAAATTTAAGGATTCCATGCATAGCGATGCGCCATTACTTAACCGCATTACCCACTACATTGTAAAGAGAAAAGGCAAGCAAATGCGACCAATGTTCGTGTTTTTTGCAGCAAAATTATGTGGAGGCATTATCGAATCGACCCATAGGGGTGCGGCTTTGGTAGAGCTTTTACATACGGCAACATTGGTGCATGACGATGTGGTTGATAATGCTTACGAACGTAGAGGCTTTTTTTCTATTAATGCTTTATGGAAGAATAAGATAGCTGTTTTGGTGGGAGATTATTTGTTAGCAAAAGGTTTGTTGCTTTCGGTGAACAATAGCGAGTTTGCTTTGTTGAAGATAGTATCAACTGCTGTACAACAGATGAGCGAAGGTGAATTATTGCAGATTGAAAAGGTGAGGAGGATGGATATTAGTGAGGAATTATATTTTGATGTAATTCGTCAGAAAACAGCTTCTTTAATTGCTTCTTGTTGTGCTTGTGGTGCCGCTTCGGCAGGGGCCGATGAGGAAACAGTTGAAAAAATGCGCTTGTTTGGAGAAAAAGTGGGTATCGCTTTTCAGATCAAGGATGATACTTTCGATTTTGGAACTGATGATGTTGGTAAGCCATTAGGCATAGACATCAAGGAAAAGAAGGTAACCTTACCACTAATTTACGCCTTGAATAGTGTAGAAAAACCAGAAAGAAAACGAATCATCAATTTAGTGAAAAACCATCAAGATGACCCGAAAAAAATACAGGAGATAATCGATTTCGTTAATAGCAAAGAAGGGGTTCATTACGCCAATCAGAAAATGCTCGAGTATCAAAAAGAAGCTTTTGATATTTTGTATCAATTTGAAGAAAGTGATGCAAGAACGGGATTAGAACAACTGGTAAGATATACAACTGAACGTAAAAAATAATGTCGAACGAATTATTATTCATTGGTGGTTTCCTAGTTTTTATAGTGCTTATTTTAGCACTGGATTTAGGCTTATTTAGTAAAAAAGACCATGTTATTAGCTTAAAACAAGCTGGTATCATGAGTTTTATCATGGTGATGCTTGCCTTAGGCTTCTACTTTTTGCTGGTTTTAGAAGGGCAAGAATTACACGGCATTCGAGACTTTGCAAAGCTCCAAGAGATTGTCAAGGCTCATCAGCATCAGATTACTTTAATACCAGGTAATTTTGAAGAGAGTTTGAAAATCTATAATCAGAACTTAGGAATTGAATTCTTGACTGGTTATGTGATAGAATATGCACTTTCTGTAGATAATATTTTTGTTATTGTGCTGATATTCTCGGCCTTTGCTGTGCCAGAGAAATACTACCATAGGGTTTTGTTTTGGGGTATTTTAGGCGCCATTATTATGAGGTTTATCTTCATATTTTTAGGAGCAGCCTTGATTAACGAGTTTTCTTGGATATTATACGTATTTGGAGCTTTCCTAATCTTTACGGGAATGAAAATGTTTTTCTCTAAAGATGGAGATGATAAAATCGACACAGAAAAACATCCAGTGGTTAAGTTTGCATCTAAATTTTTCGCTATTCACCCACGTTACGAGGGGAATAATTTCTTCCATAAAGTAAATGGTAAAAGACTGTTAACGCCGTTATTTTTGGTATTACTAATTGTAGAGTTTACTGATTTAATTTTTGCCGTAGATTCTATACCTGCAATTTTTGCAGTTACAAAAGATGCTTACATTGTATTTTTCTCTAACATATTCGCCATTATGGGTTTAAGGTCGATGTTCTTTTTACTAGTTAACATCATCCATAAATTCCATTACCTAAAAACTGGTTTGGCATTTCTATTAACTTTTATCGGGGTAAAAATGTTGGCTCATCATTATCTAAAAGAGTGGGGTTTTACAACAGAACATTCGTTGTTAATCATCTTGTTTATTTTAACGGCCAGTATTGT
>SEDG01000559.1 GCA_004295885.1 Pedobacter sp.
TTACTTGTTTTAATCTAGGTGTAAAATACAAAAAACGCCATAGATTGTTAATTAAAAGTATAATATTGATAAAAATAATGTTAATTAGTTAGGCTAATGGCATATATTTGGCATTTTAGTAGATATCTAGACGATAAGAATGGCTCCAAAAGGTAAATTAATAATAATTGGTGGTGCAATAAATACCGGAAGTTTTGCAGAAACGCAGTTCGGTTTGCCACAAAACATGAACTTTTTTGAGCGTGGAATTTTAAAAAGAATTACTACAGAATCTTTAAAAGGGAATGATTCGCGTTTCGAAATCATGACGACCGCATCCTTAATTCCTGTAAAAGTTGGCGAAGAGTACATTAAAGCATTTGCACAATTAGATGTGCATAATGTGGGTGTGATGAATATTGGAAGTAGAGAAGAAGCCAATAAGCCAGAATATGCAGAGCGAATTAAATTAGCAGATGTAATTATTTTTACTGGCGGAGACCAATTGCGTCTGACCTCTATTTTCGGCGGAACAGAAATTCATCGTGTTTTATTAGATAAATATCAGAACACAGAATTTGTAATTGCAGGCACATCAGCAGGTGCTGCGGCAAGCTCTAAAAATATGATTTACCAAGGAAGTAGTAAGGATGCCTTATTAAAAGGTGAAGTAAAAATTACTGGCGGCTTAGGTTTTATTGATGATGTTATTGTAGATACTCACTTTGTGCAAAGAGGTAGAATTGGACGTTTGTTATATGCTGCGGCTAGTAATCCTGGTATATTGGGGATTGGTTTAGGCGAAGATACAGGTTTGTATATTCAAGGAAATACGATGGAAGCTATTGGTTCTGGAATGGTTATTTTAGTTGATGGTCGCCATATGGCTGATACAAATTTGACTGACGTAGAAATGGGCCAACCAGTTTCCATTAAAAATATGATAGTTCATGTTATGTGCGATGGAGATATTTACGACCTAACAAATCACCAATTAGTTATTCATCATCCAAAGGTTGTACCGACGGAATAAAATTTTCAGTTAACAGTTTTGAGTTTTTTGTTTGGACAAACCAGTCTTGATACTCGATACTAGCTTCTAGATACTCACAAAAATGAAAGTTATTATACATGGTGGTTTTTTTAGTGAATCATCAACCAATCAAGAAACGAAAAAAGCTAAGCAAGACGCATTAGCTTCCATTGTAGAAAAAGCATATCAATATTTAAAAACGCATTCGGCTTTGCAAACTGTAGTTTATACGGTTGCTTTATTAGAAGATAATGAGCTATTTAATGCAGGCATTGGTTCTCAAATACAGAGTGATGGCAAAGTACGTTTAAGCGCTTCATTAATGGATGGCAAAACGCAGAAATTTAGTGGGGTAATCAACCTAGAAGATGTTAAAAATCCGATAGAAGTTGCCGAAAAGTTGCTGAGCTATGATGATAGGGTCCTAAGTGGAGAAGGTGCTTTAACTTTCGCTCGCGATAATGGATTTGAATATTTTAATCCAATTACCGCACAGCGACAAGCAGAATATCAAGAAAAATTAAATCAACAAGAAAGGAAAGGCACGGTAGGCTGTGTAGCATTAGATGCTGATGGAAATTTAGCTGCCGCCACTTCTACTGGTGGAAAAGGATTTGAAATTCCTTGTCGGGTAAGTGATTCGGCAACTGTAGCTGGCAATTTTGCTAATGTGTTTGCAGGTATTTCTTGTACTGGCGTTGGAGAAGATATTGTAAGTGGAGCCTTGGCTGCTAAAATTGTAACCCGTGTTACAGATTGTTTCACTTTACAAGCTGCTTGTGATAAATCTTTCTCTGAATTAAAATCGTTTGATGGCTTTGCCGGTGTTATAGGTATCTCCGCCAAAGGCGAAATTTACCATTGCGATTCACATCCTTATATGGTTTGGGCGTCTTTCGACGGTAGTTTGCAAGTGTTTAACTAAAATTTTACATATCTTTATCGGATGAATAAAATTTGTTTAGCGCTCGTTTGCTTCTTTTTTGTTTCTAATGCTGTTGGTCAGAATGTTAACGCAGCATTAAAAACGTATTCTAAAATTGGAAGTAGGTCTGGTCAAATGGCATCTTATAATCAATTGGGTAAAATTTATTATGCTGCAAATAAATTAACTCAATCGCTTTGGTTTTATACCCAACAGGGAATATTAGCACAACAACTAAAAAATAATACTTCATACATTGATTCCGTATTGGGCATCGCGGCCATAAAAATCAAAAAGAAAGAATATAATTTAGCTATAAAGGATGTGAATAGAGCAGAATTGCTAGCTAAAAACTCTAAAATCACTCAGTTTACTCAACAGATAAAGAACAACCGTTCTGTTATTGCAGAGAAACAAGGGAAGAAATAATTCCTATAATAAGCTCGAAAATTTTCTTTCTCTTCCATAAATATACCCATTGGCAGGTATTTACTAGGGTATTTTTTTGAAGGATATTTAGGATATGAAAAAACCCTTCATATCTAAAAGTGTTTGCCTAATAGCGGCATTAATTTGCTGCTTTTCAAGCACTTTCGCTCAACAATCAAAAATTGACAGCCTTACCAAAACTATTTCAAAAACAGGAACCAGTACAGCTTATATAGATGCTTTGAATAGTTTGGCTTGGTTGCTTTCCAAAACGGATTCTGCAAAGGCAACTAATTACGCTATGAAAGCTAAAAATTTAGCTGCTAGTAAGAAATATACCAACGGCCTTGCAGAGGCCTATAAGTCTATCGGCAATGCCCAATCCTATAAAAATCATACTGCTGTTGCATTAGAAAATTTTCTAATTTCTAATGAATATTATACCAAGCTTGATAATAAAATGCAGATTGGTGCCAATTACAATAATATAGGAATGGCTTATAAGATTGTAGGCAATCTAAATCAAGCATTATTCTATTTTCAAAAAGCAGAAAAAATTCATCGTTCTGGGAAAGATATTGAAGCTACTTCTACAATACTTAATAACTTGGGAGCGCTCCATTATGATTTAGGCAATTACAATAAAGCCATTGAATATTACATTGAGTGTACTAAACTAATGGATAAGATTAAGAGGCCAAAAGAAAATGCCCAAACCTTTATCAACATTGGAAATGTACTCAGGGTTCAGAAAAATTTTAAAGAAGCTTTTTTAAATTATGACAAGGCAATAAAAATATTAATAGATTTTAACGACCAATTAAATTTAGGTATTGCCTATTTAAACCTTGCAAACGTACTTATTGAACAATCTGCTTACGATAAAGCTATCACCGTCATAAACTTTAGTCTTAACGCATTTGAAAAAGCAAACTTTAAACGAGGAGTACAGATTTGCTATAATAACTTAGGTGCAATATATCTGCGACAAGAAAAGTATAGACAAGCAATTCCGTTTTTGGAAAAATCTATTAAAATAGTTGAAGAATCTAAAAATTTTGCTGGATTAGCATTGGTTCAACAAAATATCGGGTACGCTTACACACGGCTTAAGGATTTCAAAAAAGCTGAAGAATGGTTTGATAAATCATACGCAACCGCATTAAAATATAATAAAGCTAATATGAGCACTTTTGCTGAAATATATAACCACAGGTCTTCTTTAGAT
>SEDG01000560.1 GCA_004295885.1 Pedobacter sp.
AAGATTGAAGGTGGTTGGACAGATGTTGACATTATTATCACTACTCCTGCTTGTATGGCAAAAGTAGGTAAACTGGGCCGCGTTTTAGGTCCACGTAACCTTATGCCAAACCCAAAATCAGGTACAGTAACCAACGAAGTTGGAAAAGCTGTAACTGACGTAAAAGGCGGTAAGATTGATTTTAAAGTTGACAAGACTGGTATCATCCATGCTTCAATAGGAAAAGTATCATTCTCAGCAGAGAAAATATATGAAAACGCGTTGGAAGTACTTCAAACGATTTCTAAATTAAAACCTTCTGCTGCAAAAGGAACTTATTTTAAAAGCATTCACGTGTCTTCTACAATGAGTCCTGGAATTGCAATCGAAACTAAATCAGTAGCGGGGATCTAATTATGAACAGAGAAGAAAAACAAGAAGTAGTTTTAGCTCTACAAGAGAAAATGCAAGAGTATGGCAATTTTTATATTGCTGATACATCAGGCCTATCTGTTGAGAAAGTAAATAACATCCGTCGCAAATGTTTCGAAAGCGGTATCGAAATGAAAGTTGCAAAAAATACATTGATCAAAATTGCGATCGATGGATTGGAAGGCAACTCATCTGAGATACACGCAGCATTAAAAGGTCAATCGGCTTTATTATTTTCAAAAGTAGGAAATGCACCAGCTAAGCTGATCAAATCTCTAAGAAAAGGTAAAGAAACGAAACCAGCGCTTAAAGGTGCTTATATCGATACAGCAATATTTGTTGGTGATAACCAATTAGATGCATTAGTAAGTCTTAAATCAAGAGAAGAACTTATTGGCGAAATCATTGGATTATTACAATCACCAGCTAAAAACGTTGTGTCTGCATTACAATCTGGCGGTAACAAAATTGCAGGTATTGTTAAAACACTACAAGAAAGAGGTTAACGAACACCTGAAGTTCGAAATTAAACAAGAATATTTTTACGTAAATTTTTAAAATCTTAATAAAATGGCAGATTTAAAAGCGTTTGCTGAGCAATTGGTAAACTTAACAGTTAAAGAAGTTAACGAATTAGCTCAAATCTTAAAAGACGAGTATGGTATCGAACCAGCTGCTGCGGCAGTTGCTGTTGCAGGTCCTGCTGCTGGTGGCGAAGCTGCAAGATTTAACTGGTTTAGGTTTGAAAGAAGCTAAAGACTTAGTTGATGGTGCACCAAAAGAATTAAAATCAGGTGTTGCTAAAGACGAAGCAGAAGCTTTGAAAAAACAATTAGAAGAAGCTGGAGCTGTAGTTGAGATTAAGTAATCACTTAATTTTAACGAACCTTTAAGAATAAGACTCCGACTATTAAGTCGGAGTCTATTCCCGTTTATAAACATTTCATCTTGTTTGGTTGGTGATCTGTTTAAAGGCAAACCAAACTAATAGTTTATTCTTAAACTAAATTAAATTTAGTCCCTTGGCAAGTAAAGTCGTAGACCAAAGAGTAAATTTTGCACGTAGTAAGCATATCATAGATTATCCAGATTTTCTGGATGTGCAGTTGCAATCATTTAGAGAATTTTTTCAGATAGAAACCACTTCAGATAACCGTCACACAGAAGGTTTATTTAAAGTATTTGCTGAAAATTTTCCAATCACTGATTCTAGAAACATATTCGTTTTAGAATTTTTAGATTATTTTATTGACCCACCACGTTATGACATTCCTGAATGTATTGATCGTGGGTTAACTTACAGTGTTCCGTTAAAAGCAAAGCTTAAACTTTCTTGTAACGATGCCGAACACGAGGATTTTGAAACCATCATTCAAGATGTATACTTAGGAACCATACCATATATGACTCCAAAAGGTACGTTTGTGATTAACGGTGCAGAACGTGTAATTGTTTCTCAATTGCACAGGTCTCCAGGTGTGTTCTTCGGCCAAAGCCGTCACACAAATGGAACTAAATTATATTCTGCTCGTGTGATTCCTTTCAAAGGTTCTTGGATTGAGTTTGCTACAGACGTTAATAACGTAATGTATGCATACATCGACCGTAAGAAAAAATTCCCGGTAACCACCTTATTGCGTGCAATCGGTTATGATTCTGATAAAGACATCTTAGAGTTATTTGATCTTGCTGACGAAGTAAAAGTTAGTAAATCAGGCTTAAAGAAGTATACAGGACGTAAACTGGCTGCAAGAGTTTTAAGAAAATGGACTGAAGATTTTGTAGATGAGGATACAGGTGAAGTTGTTTCTATAGATCGTAATGAAGTTATCTTAGATAGGGATACCGTTCTTGAAGACGACCATATCGATATGATCATCGATGCAGGTGTTAAAACTATTATCTTGTCTAAAGATGATGGTGCATCTCAGGCTGATTATACCATTATATACAATACTTTACAAAAAGATACTTCAAACTCTGAAAAAGAGGCTGTTGAAAACATCTATCGTGCTTTGCGTAATGCGGAACCACCTGATGAGGAAACTGCAAGAGGTATCATTGAGCGTTTATTCTTCTCAGATAAACGTTATGACTTAGGTGATGTGGGTAGATACCGCATTAACCGTAAGTTAAAAATGGATACTCCAGATCATGTGAAGGTATTAACTAAAGCAGATATTATTGCTATTGTTAAATACTTGATCAAATTGATCAACTCTAAAGAAGAAGTGGATGATATTGATCACTTGTCTAACCGTCGTGTTCGTACAGTAGGTGAGCAATTATATGCGCAATTCGGTGTTGGTTTAGCTCGTATGGCTAGAACTATCCGTGAGCGTATGAACATTCGTGACAATGAGGTGTTTACACCAACAGATTTGATTAATGCCCGTACTTTATCGTCGGTTATTAACTCATTCTTTGGTACTAACCAATTATCTCAGTTCATGGATCAAACCAATCCTTTGGCAGAGATTACACACAAACGTCGTTTGTCAGCTTTAGGCCCAGGTGGTTTATCACGTGAGCGTGCTGGTTTCGAGGTTCGTGACGT
>SEDG01000561.1 GCA_004295885.1 Pedobacter sp.
TTGCATTGCTGTTGGAAGATCTGCAACAGGCCTTTTACCTGTATATATCTTTTTAACTAATGCCTTTGCTTTTCTAAGTTCAGTATAAAACTGATACATCACATTTCCCATAGCTATAAATTTAGTTTTAGCAACCAATGGTGAGGTGAAATGCTACCTGAAGTAAAATAATAATGCTGCCGATAAGTATAATAAACTTAGAATAATCGGTATTGGTAATTTTAAGCGCTTTGTTTTGATTTTTCATTCCATTTAATTTGATAATTCAAATTTGGCAGAATCTGTTTGCTTAAAGATTGATGCTTATCACTTTATGAATTGATTATCAGCATGAATTAATGCTTGTATTACTGTTAAATTCTAATGTTTTTAACGCAAGCATCTTAAAAAGTGATCAAAATCATTTTATTAGGTGATTTGCCTAAGCATCTCCAATTGTTGGCCATGATACATTTGAACAATTAAAAACACAAACTATTATGATTCATAAATTTCACATTCCGGTTTTAGGTCTAGGATTTTCAATTGATACGCCACTAAAAGTGGCTAAATATGGAATATCATCTGTGGTATCTGTTGTTGATGATGAATTGATTGAAAGAATGCGAGCCTACCATTGCAATGATCTAGAATATATTCCCATACCAAAAAAAGCAGAAGATAGTAGGGCCAGAAGAATTTCTTGCTACTTAAATATGTTAGATAGCATGGTAGCTAATGATTTTGAAAAGCTAAAAAAGTTACCTTTTGAAGAAGGAAACGAACTATGTAGGTACTTTGAAATGTTACCTGATGATGCTCAATTAAAGCAAGGCTACGAACTGATGATGGAATACCCAGATGGCGAGCGTAAAACCATTTTCCAAAATATTTTACGCAAACGGATGGAAAAAGGCGCCATAGATGTGAATATCATGTCGAAGGTAGATCGGGTTAACCATGAAAACGGCATAGGTATTACTGGAGATGAAAATAGTGATGCATTGGCGGCGCTTCGTGGTTTTGCAAAAAGTAGGTTAAAATCTTCTTTGGTACTTTCAGCAGGTATGAATCCTCGTTTGTACAGTTACCTAGAAGAGTTTGAAGATTTTTATCCGGATGAGAAAAATGAGCTCAAAAAGAAGATCATTTTAAAGGTAAGCGATTTTAGATCGGCATTTATCCAGGCAAAATTTTTAGCGAAAAAAGGAATTTGGGTATCTGAGTTTAGGGTAGAGAGTGGTTTAAATTGTGGCGGCCATGCCTTTGCAACTGCAGGACATTTGCTTGGTCCAATTTTAGAAGAGTTTAAGCAAATGAAAGGGCACATGAATGAGGAACTGTTTGAGTTATATGTTGCTGCCTTACATTCAAAGGGAATAAAAAATATCGCCATGCAACCTCAAAAACTAAGTGTACAGGGAGGTATTGGAACGGCCCAGGAAAACGAATTTTTGCTTAAACATTATAAGTTAGATTCAACAGGCTGGGGTAGCCCGTTTTTATTGGTGCCAGAAGCGACTAACGTTGATGCGGTTACCTTAAATCAATTAAGCAGGGCTGATGAAGAGTCTTTCTATTTAAGTAATTCATCCCCGCTGGGTGTTTTGTTTAATAATTTTAAAGGCAGCGGGATTGACAAGGAGAGACTAGAAAGGATTAAAAAAGGTAGACCTGGGAGTCCGTGTACCAAAAAATACCTTTGTACTAACACCGAATTTACCACAGAACCTATTTGTACGGCTTCAAGAGAATATCAACACCTCAAAATAAACGAATTAAAAAGTAAGGAACTGTCTATAACAGAATTTGAAAAAGCGAAAGAAAACGTAATGGAAAAAGTATGTCTGTGTGAAGGATTATGTAGCTCAACTTATCAAAAAATAGGCATATTAAAGCCTAAAGAAAGCAAGGCAGTAGCCATTTGCCCTGGCCCAAATTTAGCTTATTTTTCTAAGCAGTATACATTGAATGAAATGGTAGCTCATATTTATGGTAAAGTAGATTTGTTGGCAAAAGTAAAAAGACCCAACTT
>SEDG01000562.1 GCA_004295885.1 Pedobacter sp.
AACTGGTCTACAAAAAACCAAATTCGTTTTGTTTTTGCGTTTTGAAAAGTCAGTTTTAATGCATCAATAATTCCGTGTAAAATACCAACAACCAAAGCTATTTTCCATACACTAAAAGATAAAAAAACTATAAATATGAGTGCAATGTGAATGACTACATGCAAATAAAACTTAGCTGATTTTAGTTTCTTTTTTTCCTTTTCTTCAACCCAAGAGTTAGGTTGTAAAAAGAAATCGCCCAAGATATGAGCTAGGAAGAGTTTCAGTAAAGCAATTTCCATTATTTTTTAATTAGTTTGGCAATTTGAGTTTTATACCTGTTTTCAAGTTCCATTATCTCGGTAAAATGTGCTCTTTTTAAGGCTTCACTTACAGAAGATTGGCTTCTGCCAGATATTTTCGCAATTTTATCTTGTTTAGTATTTTGGTTTTCTATGGCATACTTAACCATTTCGGCAGCAATTTGCCCCCAACTATCCATTGTTATTAACGCCAATTTAATAAATAAATTTAGCTCTTCATCAAACTTTGGCCAAGGCGTTTTAATAGCCATATTTACCTTATTTACTTTTAAAGTATCAAAAGCACCGCCAGAGTTAATAAAAGCCTCTCCATTAGCCTCAGTTACCTTCTCGGCGCTTATGCTTTTCTTTCCAATACCAATGCCTATTCTAACATCAGCACCTTTTAAGGTTTTAATACAAGCCTTAATATATATGGCATTTATTAACGCATCTTTGGCATTTAATTCTATCTGAAAACTATCTCCTCTAAATATTTCCCAGTTAATATTTTTACCAAAAAGACCTTCTAACGCGGCTTTAAGAGTGCCTATCCACTCATCAGGTAGTTCTCTAGAATTAATTATGTCTCCAGTTATTACAGCAATCATAAATCTAATATCGGGTAAATACCCGATAATTCCAAATATCGGCTAATTACCCGATAATTTAATATATCGGCTAAATACCCGATAATTATAACTAAAACTTATAGGCCAGCTTGTTCGTTTATAGGAGGTATGGCATTAATTACATTTACAAACAGAGGAATTTACTGCAAACAAGGCAATTTTTACATCGACCCTTGGCATCCTGTAGATTATGCAGTAACCACCCACGGACACGCCGACCACGTAAAATGGGGTAATAAAAACTATTTATGCCACGACTTAACCAAGCCTATTCTAAAGCAACGTTATGGCTTAGAAGATAATGTACAAACCTTGCCATACAATAAGGAAATAGATATAAATGGCGTTAAATTAAGTCTGTTTCCAGCGGGACATGTAATTGGCTCATCGCAAATTAGGTTGGAATATAAAGGAGAAATTTGTGTGGTTTCTGGAGATTATAAAGTAGAATATGATGGTATCAGCACTGCTTTTGAACCTGTAAAATGCCACACTTTTGTTTCTGAAAGTACCTTTGGTCTACCTATTTACAACTGGCAACCTCAAGAATTAATCTTCGAGCAAATCAAAAGCTGGATTGCGGACAATTGTATAAAAGGAAAAACTAGCATATTGGTGGCTTACAGTTTAGGTAAGGCACAAAGGCTAATCAAAAATCTAGCTGGAGAATATCCAATTTACGTTCATAATTCCATAGCCAATTTAAATGAGGGTTTTGCTGAAGCAGGTGTAGAATTACCACAAACAATCAGAATAACTCCAGAAATTAAAAAAGATGAAATGCAAAAAGGGATAGTGATTATTCCGCCAGCATTGGCAGATGGGCGTTGGGTAAAAAGCTTACAACAACCTGCAATTGGCGTTTGTAGTGGCTGGATGGCTGTAAGGGCAGGCAGAAGATGGCGAAGTGCAGATGCTGGTTTTGCTTTGAGTGACCATGCAGATTGGGTTGGGTTGTTATCGGCCATTAAAGCTACTGAAGCCGAAAAAGTATTTGTTACACACGGTTCTACAGCAGTTTTTTCGAAATATTTAAATGAAATTGGCATTAGTTCTGAAGAAGTAACCACCAAATATGGCGCAGAGGATGATGATGAAAT
>SEDG01000563.1 GCA_004295885.1 Pedobacter sp.
AAATATATCACTATTGCCTTGGGGCAGGATAAAAACTTTATTGGCGATGGTTACAGATCAATGTTATTATCGGATTTTGCTTCACCATATCCATTCCTTAAGCTTACCGCTACACTGGGCAATGTGAAATACATGGCCATGTGGTCGCAATTTCAAGATCCCCTGTCACCTCAGTTTTCTTATGATAATGGTTTCAGGAAAAAATGGGGTGCTTTTCATTATTTAGATTGGAATGTAAATAACAGGCTTTCTGTAGGCTTTTTTGATGCCATCATCTGGCAGGATGCAGACGTAAGTGGTAAACGTGGTTTTGATGTATCTTATCTCAACCCCATTATTTTCTTAAGAACAGTAGAGGGTATTAATGGGTCGCCGGATAATGCTTTGCTTGGTTTTACGGGTAAATATAAATTGCTAAGTAACATGACTGTATATGGGCAAGCCGTGGCAGATGAATTTACAGCTAAAGAAGTTTTTGGAGGTAAAGGTTATTGGGCCAATAAATTTGCCTACCAATTAGGGGTTAAGGGTTTCGATGCATTTAAGGTGCCAGGCCTAAATTACTTAGCAGAATTTAACACCGCTAGGCCATTTACTTATACGCAGAGAAGTTCTTTGTTGAATTATGGACATTATACGGAGGCTTTAGCTCACCCTATGGGTGCTAACTTTAGGGAATTTTTAACGATCTGGAACTATCAGATTAACAGGTTGGCTTTTTCTGCACAAGCTAATTATGCCACGTATGGTTTAAATAATGGTGAAAATGTTGGGAAGGACATTAATGAATCTTATAATACCCGTGCTGGGCAATATGGGTACAAAACTGCAGGTGGTTTAAAGACGAATTTTGCTTATTTAGATGGGAGAGTTTCTTATATTATTAATCCAAAGTACAACTTAAGGTTTGAGGCTGGTGCGATATTTAGACAGGAAAAAAATAGCCTATCTACTGATAAAACCACCATGGTTACTTTTGGATTAAGAAGTAGCTTTAGGAATATTTATCAGGATTTTTAACAGAGGGTTATAGGGTTAGGGTTTAGTTGGTTAGTTGTGGAGGTGGTCAGTTTCGGGTCTGCGTAATCTTATCATTGATGAGTGACGATGACGCTAGAGCTAGTGAGGAGTGGACAAGAGCTTTGCAATTGCATTACGATTCCCAGTAAAGCTGAGCATGACGAACGTTGAGGATTTTCGCTAGTATGCGTCATTCCCACAGTTTATCTCGACTTCTTAGTATCGTGTGGACACATCTTTTTTGCTCATTGCATTTTGAGCTTTGGTAGGTTCCGTTCACAATATTGATGTTCCTAGCCAAGCACGACCGTCAATCCCCAGTGCCAGCCAAATCAAAAAAACAGTAGCACAAGAGAATAAACAGCACTACCAAACCTCAAACGCAGTGGTTTTGTGCTAATTCTTGCACGCACTTTTATTTATCACTTACGAACAAAACAAAGTGCCGCTGTTTTTTTGATGAGTAAGGGCCTGTGAAAAGGCACCTAATGGGATTGACAAGCATTTTTGCATACTTTTGATGCTTCAAAAGTTTGATGCCCGCCGGCATAGAGGCAAAAAAGAAACCAATATTTGTGTCCACACGATAGGACTTCTTCGGGACAGGTGGGAATCGTAATGCTGGGAAATGAGCATGGAATAAATAAATAGCTTTGCAATCGCATTACGATGCCCAGTCAAGCTGAGCATGACGATTTACGTTAGGCTATCGAAGAGTTGACAAGATCCTTGAATAACGATTTACCTAATATATCGATAAGGTGATCTTTGTTTATATGAGTCGTTAGTCGTCGGATGATAATGTATATCTTTTAATAGATCCTTCGTTGCACTCAGGATGACAAATAGGATTAGTTAAATTTTGCTTAAATAGTCCTGATAAGCTAGCTTTAAACCTTCATTTAATTCAATTTTATGTTTCCAGCCAAGTGCATGCAATTTAGATACATCCATCAATTTACGTGGAGTTCCATCTGGCTTTGTGCTATCAAA
>SEDG01000564.1 GCA_004295885.1 Pedobacter sp.
GCTAGTGCAATCATTGCCGAAGTTCCAGAAGCATCGTCGTCTGCACCGTTCATGATACTGTCGCCGTCTTTTGCTTTTACAATCCCCATGTGGTCATAATGTCCAGAGAAAATCACTAATTCTTTGGCTTTTGATTTTCCAGGGATGATACCAGCAACGTTGAACAAAGGCATTTTAACGATTTCATTTTTTAACTCTACCTTAAAATCTTTTGCAATAGTGTCTTTATCTAACACAAAAACTATCGCCCCTGGCTTAGTAGGATTTAAATCCTTCTCGTCGACCGCTCTTCCTGACTGACCTTTTAATCTGTTAAAGGCATCAACAAAATTTACATCAACTAAAACCAATTGTTTTTTGCCACTTCTTGCTAAACCTCTGTATTGGGTTATAAAATCCTTTGTTGGATCAAGCTTGATGAAGCCATCACTATTGGTCTGGTCAAAAGACAATTGCTCATTGTTATGGCCAACCACAACGATGTTTTCAGCTGGAACTACTTGCCCATCTATGGTTACCTTTGCAGATACTGGTTTAAACTGGTATTTGTAAAAAGTTTGGCGATAACCAGAAGCACCTTCTAGTGGTTTTAAGCCAATTTGTTTAAACTCACCTTCTATAAATGACGCGGCTTTATCAATACCTGGCGTAAAAGTTCTACGACCTTGCATTTCATCGCTGCTTAGCGTTTTAATTAAGTGGTCTACGTAATCTTTGGTAATGATTTTATTGATGTCTTGTGCTGATGCAATTGAAACTGCAAAAGCTAAGAATAGCGTGTAAAGTGTTTTTTTCATTTTTATAAAATAAGTGTTATTAAGCCTTTTTAGGATTTTGGTGTAATACGGCTTTAAGTTAGCGTTAATCCCTAAAAAAAGCAGAATTTGTGTGAAAATTTATATAATGAAATATAACACCCATTCCTTCATTATGTTGACCAACATTATAAACCCATTTTCTTGGATTATTCAGCGTTGCCGTTGGTAATCCTATTAGATTTTTAACGTAAACACTATCCTTATTAACTAATAAATTATTATTTATAATATCATTCCTCATTTTCCATCTTTCTTCAGTTTTAGAGAACCATTCAGTTTTATTAAACTTTTTATCTTCGCTATAAGTTATTAATTGTATGAATAATTTTATATAAAATAAATAAAAAATTGGAGCAAGAACTAATGATAATGCCAGACAGATTAATGTTTTTTTTTTATGGAGATTACTTTCTTTTTTAAAAGCCAATTAAATAATATAAAAAATAAGATTACTATCGTAACGATAATTATTAATAGCTCAAGTGTGAAATATTGTTTCATAATACTAAGGGATAATTATTGGACTTTTATCCCTCACTAGAAAGATTTGTACTTACTTTTACTGGGTAAATCTCTACTTTACTTGAGCATTTTGAGCCATAAAGCATTATTATTTGAACTGTTCCATTCGCTATCGGCATTAAAAAACTGTTGTTTTTTAATGCCGATGTAAATTGGTCTAGTGTGAAATAATTTTTATAAAGTAAAAATTCTTTTGTGTCTTTAATAAAAATTGACCATTCATTTGTGCCATTCTTTTTTGGCGACTGGTAATAGAAAGAAATCTCATTTCTTTTAGAGCCAAAGAGTTGCCACTTAACATTAAAAAAAAAGTTAATCTTATACTGGTTTTCGAAAGTTGAATGAAATTTACTACTTATATCTTCAACATTTGTTTTGATGTAAATAGTATCATTTTTTTTTTCTTGTGCTTGTAATTCAATATTAAAATATAGGACTAAAGCAAAAATTAGAAATATTCTCTTTTTCATAAGTTTAATTGCAAGGGATAACACTATTTATCATTAAATCTGCCGCTTTGTTATTATGTACTTGAGCTAGAGTATAATTACCACCAGAATAGTTAAGCATTATAACATTGCATTTAGGTCCTTACAAACTTTATTAACATAATAAGATGTTAGTTCCAACCCTTGATAAGCAAGTGCCTCAAATCTATCCTCATTAAAATTTGTATGGTTGGTATTATTAGCCAAAGAAAAAGCTTTTAAACCATTTTTTATAATACCAATATTCATAGCCATAAATTCATGGTGTTGTTGTGCGAGTGTAGGTGTAGGCTGTATTACGTTTTCAATCTTATTCATTAACTCTGTCAACGTCATATCCTTGGGGCCTATTGCCCAAAGTCCAATAACTTGGTCGCCAAACATTTCGTAGGCCTTTTGCATCAAATTTGCATGGAATGCCTCATGTAGCAAGGTTTTCACTAAACTCATTTGACTTTCACTATCAACTTTGGCACTGTTAATTGTAATAAAATAGTTTGTTGGGCTATTAGGGTCGTAGGTAGTTTCTGCCTTAGAATTTGGATCTTTAGTAGTTCCGATTTTAAATGTCAAATTAAAGCCCTTACCAACAAAAGCATTCACTAAATTGGCAAACTGCTGGTTAACCGTATTGCCATTCTTGCCAAGTAATTTATTTAATAAACAATTAATTTTTTGGTTGTTGGTAATTGATGGGTCAAGAGTAATAATTCTCGTTGTTACTTGAGGTATTGGATACAATCCTCCACCCCCTTCACCTCCGCCATCTCCATCGCAAGGAGGGGGTGGAACTATGGCTAATTTTAATCCACCATTTACTTT
>SEDG01000565.1 GCA_004295885.1 Pedobacter sp.
ATTACTGAGTGCTTCAATTGCAAGTGATGGCCAATGGCGATTTCCTGTCGCAGACAGCGTGCCTGACAAATTTGTAAAGTGTATTACAGCTTTTGAAGACCAACGTTTCTTTCTTCATTCTGGAGTAGACCCAGTTGCAATGACCAGAGCGATGAAACAAAATTTTAACGCCAGAAGTGTAGTGAGTGGCGGTAGCACATTAACAATGCAAGTTATTCGGTTATCACGAAAGCAAAATAGAAATATTTGGCAAAAGCTAACTGAAATGTGGTTGGCAACAAGATTAGAATTTACTTATTCAAAAAAAGAAATTTTAGGATTATATGCTTCAAACGCACCGTTCGGAAGTAATGTTGTCGGCTTAAACGCAGCAAGTTGGCGTTATTATGGTCGCAAGGCGGAAAATCTTTCTTGGGGAGAAATGGCAACCTTAGCGGTTTTACCAAACAGTCCATCATTGGTTCATCCTGGTAAGAACTCAAAAAGATTAATCAAAAAGAGAAATGATTTATTGGATAAGTTAGCGAGGTTGAATATCATCGACCAAGCCACTTCAAATTTATCTAAGTCTGAACCTATTCCAGGCAACCCTCTTCCATTACCTCAAAATGCACCACATTTGTTAAGCAGGTTCAAAGAAGAAAGAAAGTCCTTAAATATTAGTTCCACTAGTCTAAAAACCACAATCGATTATGATTTACAGCTTAAACTTAATGATTTACTCAAACGCTATAATAATCGTTATAAAGCGAACGATATCAATAATATTGCTGCTTTGGTGTTAGATGTGAAATCTGGAACGGTAAAAAGCTATATCGGTAATTGTTATCAGCCACAAAATGCCGCTTTTGAAAGTTATGTAGATATGATTAAAGCTCCTAGAAGTCCAGGAAGCACGTTAAAACCTTTACTTTACGCAAGTATGTTAAGCGATGGAATGTTGTTGCCGCATACCTTAGTTGCAGATGTACCTACTCAAATTGCAGGTTATACACCACAGAATTATGATTTAGGTTATGATGGCGCCATCTCCGCAGATAAAGCCTTGAGTAGGTCATTAAATATTCCAGCGGTAAAAATGCTACAGCAATATAAATATGAACGTTTTTACGATAAGTTGAAAAAGCTAAATTTTACAAAGCTAAACCAACCAGCAGATCATTACGGCTTATCGCTTATTTTAGGAGGAAGCGAAGTTACAATGTGGGATCTTGCAAGAAGCTATATGGGGATGGCAAAAACATTGAACCATTTTAATCAATTTCAAGGGAAATACAATCCACACGATTACGATGCGCCAGTTTATGCAAAGGATATAAGAAGAAAATTTGATAAAGAAGAAACAGAACTAAATTCAGTAATTGATCACGGCTCTATTTGGGCGACTTTTAATGCGATGGAGGAGGTAATGCGACCAGGAGATGAAGGCTTATGGGAACAATTTTCATCTTCACAAAGAGTGGCTTGGAAAACAGGGACCAGTTTTGGATTTCGGGATGCTTGGGCGATTGGATTAACACCAGATTATGTAGTATGCGTTTGGGTTGGCAATGCGGACGGAGAAGGTAGACCTGGACTTATGGGAATTGAAGTTGCCGCTCCAGTCCTATTCGATATTTTCAGGCAATTACCTTCGTCTAAATGGTTTCAAACACCGAAAACAAAACTTAAAAAAATTATGGTGTGCAAGCAGAGCGGATATAAAGTTGGTGAATTCTGTACCGACAAAATAACCGAGCTAGTGCCATTTTCAGGTGAAAAAACTTCCATTTGTCCTTACCATAAATTGGTGCATTTAGATGCTACTGGAACCTTAAGAGTTACAGAT
This sequence comes from Pedobacter sp., assembly GCA_004295885.1. GTDB lineage: Bacteria > Bacteroidota > Bacteroidia > Sphingobacteriales > Sphingobacteriaceae > Pedobacter. The sequence goes on from SEDG01000565.1 coordinate 1,829, forward strand.
AACTGCGAGAGTACATCACTGATGCAGCACAAAAAGTGGTTTATTTTACCTCCATCGATGGAGTATTATTACAAAATCAAAAACAGCGATTATAATGTACTTCCCCCCTTTAAACCAGGTTGTGATATAGTTGGAGGAAATAGCGTAATGGATATGATTTACCCTAAAAATAATGCAGTAGT
>SEDG01000566.1 GCA_004295885.1 Pedobacter sp.
GAATACTTAGAGAATATCATTAATAGACATATCTAACTGATGGCTTAATTGTTTAAAATGTTGAATTGGTTAATCGTAATGGTTAACCAATTTTGCAATTAATCAATTTCAACAATTAACCAGTTTAAACAATTAACCTAAATTTTACTACATTTAGAACCTAACCAACCAAACACATAAAATGAATAGTTTAGACCTTAAAGATTACGTTGTTTTCCTTGTCTATTTCGTTATCGTAGCCGTTTATGGCTTCTGGATATACAGAAAAAAGAAGAAAGCAGTTTCTGCATCACATGATTACTTTTTAGCCGAGGGTTCTTTAACCTGGTGGGCAATTGGAACATCATTAATCGCATCCAATATTTCCTCAGAACAATTTATTGCCATGAGTGGTAATGGATTTAAAATGGGTTTAGCTATCGCTACCTATGAGTGGATGGCAGCAGCTACATTAATTATCGTAGCCGTATTTTTCATCCCTGTATATCTTAAAAATAAGATATACACCATGCCGCAATTTTTGCAGCAACGTTATAATGAAACCGTAGCCATGATCATGGCGGTTTTCTGGTTGTTACTTTATGTAGTAGTTAACTTAACATCAATCTTATACCTAGGTGCATTAGCCATTAACGGTATTTCTGGTATAGATACAAATTTATGCATGTACGCCTTAGCTGTTTTTGCAATCATTATCGCATTAGGCGGGATGAAAGTAATTGGTTATACAGACGTTATACAAGTATTATTCTTGATTTTAGGAGGATTAGTGACTACTTATCTTGCTTTGGATAGAGTTGCTGAACTTAACGGACAGCAAGGCGTAATGAATGGCTTTAATTACATGATGAGCCAATCGAACGACCACTTCCACATGATCTTGAAGAAAGAAAACACCAACTTCCCAAGTTTACCAGGTTTAACTGTTTTACTTGGTGGTATGTGGATTGTTAACTTAAACTATTGGGGCTGTAACCAATACATCACACAAAGAGCTTTAGGTGCTGATTTAAAAACTGCCCGTAGTGGTATTTTATTCGCTGCATTTTTAAAATTATTAATGCCAGTAATTGTTGTATTACCTGGTATCGCTGCTTATGTGATACACATGAAGGGTGGTTTACAAACCGAGATGTTGCAAAATGGAGAGTTAAATCCTGATAAAGCTTACCCTGTATTGTTAAATCTTTTACCTGCAGGATTAAAAGGACTATCATTTGCCGCCCTTACCGCAGCAATTGTAGCCTCGTTAGCGGGTAAGGTAAATAGTATTGCGACCATCTTTACGTTAGATATTTTCAAGAAAAAAATAGACAAAGATGCTAGTGAGCAAAAATTAGTTAGCGTTGGTAAAATTGTAGTGGTTGTTGCCATGATAGCTGCAGTAATTCTTGCACCATTCCTAGGCATCGATAAAAAAGGTGGTTTTGAATTTATTCAAGAGTACACAGGTTTTGTTAGTCCTGGTATTTTTGCCATGTTTATCTTGGGCTTCTTCTGGAAAAAAACCAGCTCAAATGCAGCAATGTTTGCAACAGTTGGAGGTTTCGCCCTATCTGTATTCTTTAAATTCTTACCAAGATTTGCTGACCTAAGTTTCTTAAGTCCATTAGGTTTCTCTTCTTTAGTTTCGCAAAAAGACGGCACATCACTGTATGAAATACCTTTCTTAGATAGAATGGGATTCGTATTTGTAATAGCCGTAGTGGGCATGGTGATCATCAGCTTAATTGATTCTAAACGAGGAAAAGAATCTAAAGGTTTAGAAATAGATAGCAGTATGTTTAAAGTAAATAATAGCTTCGCGTTGGGCACCGCAGCGATCGTTGTTATTCTAACTGCACTATACGTTTATTTCTGGTAAAAAATAAATAATCCATATTTTAAAAGTCCCCCGACATAAAATCGGGGGACTTTTTTGTTTTAAACTAATTTTTAGGCACAATAAAATATACCTTTATCCTGTAATGACATCGAGTATCTCGCAACCAAAGAAATTCATTTTACCC
>SEDG01000567.1 GCA_004295885.1 Pedobacter sp.
ACAAATCCTTTATTCTGATCGTAAATTGAATCATCATCACCCACAAAACCATAAAACTCTACATTTCTTTGTTTCTGTAAATAGGTTGATAACCGCAAAGCTGTTCCATTAGAACCCATTACGGCAATTTTTTTGGCCTCCTTAAATCTATTGAGTACGATGTACTGTATCGATGTACCAATAAAACGATTGATGATGAAGGCAGTTGCCGCTAAAAGATAAAAAATTACCAGAAATGTTCTTGAGAAATTATCCTCGTTAAAAAAGATAAGGTAACTGATAAAAAGTACAAAATGTAAAGCTATACTTCTCCAAGTTCCTCTATAAATCCTTTCTAATCTTCTGGCACCGTAAGCAGTGTATAGGCCAAACACCGCAGTGCTGACGAACCAAAGTAAGGTACTAATCACTACATGGTTTTTATTAAGTTCGTCATGTATTGTTTTACCAAAGCTAGCCGTCACAAATGAAGCTAAATGGTATATTCCAATGAGCATTAAAACATCTGTTATGGGCAGAATAAACCTTAACAGGTAATTATAACGAGTTTGAAGAGCCATAATTTAACTAGGGATTAAGAAATTATACTTTTTACTAACTTCATTTAACAAGAAAGCAAAGATATCATTAAAAAATCGAAAAAAAATACCTAATTACAGGTATTTTATACTATAAATACCCATTCGTCGACTATTTCTACAAACTTAAACTTCGATAAACATTATTTTAACAATTTGTTTATCAAAACTCACAAATTTATAGCGATAATTCGTTTAGAGAACCAAATGGCCGTAATGTCTATACCATCTTACTCGGCTTAACTAAGTTGTCAACGATTGGAGGTTTCTAGTTTAAAATTCCGTGGACAAGAAGAGATTCAGAACAACAAAAACTATTGTTTAAACGAATACGATTTTACTCCCTTCACTCCCGTTTCAATAGAAAAAATGGAGCCGCTTAATGGATACTTTTCTAATTCCTCATCGCTCATTTCAACTCTTGCAGTTGTAATGAACAACGTAGTGAAGTCTTGACCACCAAATGCACATGAGGTTACCTTAGGTGCTTGAACATCAATTTTCTCTACGATAGAACCTGACTTGGGATCAATCCTGATTACACCAAACCCATCCCAGAGAGCAACCCAAAGCATCCCTTCTTCATCAATTGTCATTCCATCTGGAAAACCCATTTGACTATCAATTTTAATAACCTCTCGGCTATTACTTATAGCTCCTATCTTCTCGTCGTAGTCATATTCCACTATAGTTCCTGTCGGGGTATCAATATAATACATTACACAGCGTTTAGCATCCCAAGCTATACCATTCGAAATGGAAACGCCTTCTATTTTCGTTGTCAAAGAAAACTCTTGATCCATACAATACAACGAACTTACCCTTTCAATCCCAGACATTGATAATGTTCCCACCCAAAATCTGCCCACTGGATCGCATTTACCATCATTAAACCGGCTATTATGAGCCAAATGTATATTAGTATTGCGTTGATATTCAAGTGTTCCTTCTTCAATATCAACGGTTGCTATTCCATCCTCCAATGCAACTAAGACTTTTTGCATGTTAATTGAAACAACCGTTCCAATTCTCTTAGGCATTGCAAAAACTTTATTTTCTAAGGTTTCCACATTGAGCATATTCAGACTTTTGCCTTCAATATCCACCCAAAGCAACTTATTTAGAAAGCTATCCCAAATGGCCCCCTCGCCTAACAAGGCTTGGGTTTCAAAAAACAATTCTGCATTCATAGCTTGAAATCTGAAATTCGTTAACAAAAAGCAAACACTGATTAAATCTTTAACCAGTGCTTGAAAACGTTTTCAATGCACTACAAAAAGTGCAACCATTATATTATTTTTAATTGTGCTTTAACGAATCAAACCTTTTAATGGTTTCGTCAGTATTTTGTATGTTTCCTTTTGAAGATGCACCGAATAAAATCGATTCCACATTAGGCAAATTACAAACGTATTCTAAGGCCTCTTT
>SEDG01000568.1 GCA_004295885.1 Pedobacter sp.
GGTACTTCAGTATTCTATTTTGTAGCAACACTAAGCATCATCTTTTCACTGATGGTTATCTTTTCGAAGAATCCTATCCACAGTGTTTTGTACTTGATTCTTACCTTTTTTACCTTCACGGTTCACTATGTGTTATTAAACGCACAGTTTTTAGCAGTGGTAAATTTCATAGTATACATGGGTGCAATTATGGTTTTATTCCTATTTGTGTTGATGCTATTGAACTTAAACAAGGAAAACGAACCTAATAAATCAGCATGGGTAAAAATTCTCGGCGTTATTGCTGGCGGATGCTTGCTTGTAACCTTAGTTGGTTCTTTTAAAGCAGTATCAATTAATAGTCCGCTAGTTTTGCAAAATCCTAATTTAGGTTTGGTTAAAAACTTAGGTAAAGAATTATTTGGGCCGTTTATGTTGCCATTTGAATTGTCATCAATTTTATTGCTTACAGCAATGGTTGGTGCAGTATTGTTAACCAAAAAAGAAGAAAAAGCAAATGGATAATTTAACATCAACAATGCAAACAGTTCCACTTAACCATTACATTTGGTTATGTGCTATTATCTTCACCATTGGTGTAATTGGTGTTTTAACCAGAAGAAATGCCATTGTGATTTTTATGTCGGTAGAGTTAATGTTAAACGCTGTTAACTTATTACTTACTGCTTTTTCAGTACACCATAATGACCCATCTGGTCAAGTATTTGTATTTTTTATCATGGCTTTAGCAGCAGCTGAAGTAGCGGTAGGACTGGCAATTATTGTAATGGTTTACAGAAATACCCAATCAATAGATATTAATGTGTTAAATCGCCTTAAGTGGTAATTATATAGAAGAAAAGAATGACAATAGATAATATACTTTGGCTTGTACCTCTGCTTCCATTATTGGGCTTTATCATAAATGGTCTTGGCAGAAATACATTTAGCAAAGGATTGATTGGTGTAATTGGAAGTGGGACTATACTTGCTTCATTCATATTGAGTGTAATTTTATTTACAGAATTACAATTAGCTCAACATAATCAGAAATTCACAGTAGAACTTTTCGATTGGATTAGTGCTGGTAATTTACATATTCCACTTTCATTTTTATACGACCCATTGAGCTCAATTATGCTGTTGATTATAACAGGAATTGGCTTTTTAATCCATCTTTATTCGATTGGATACATGCATGAAGATGCTGGTTTCGGTAAATTCTTTGCTTATCTGAACCTGTTTATCTTCTTCATGTTGATTTTGGTTTTAGGGTCAAACTACATCGTGATGTTCATCGGATGGGAAGGCGTAGGCTTATGCTCTTACCTATTAATCGGATTTTGGTATACTAATAGCAATTATGCAAGTGCAGCTAAAAAAGCATTTGTAATGAATAGAATTGGAGATTTAGGCTTTTTAATTGGTGTATTTTTAATCTTCAATACTTTCGGAAGTGTAGAATTCGCAAAGATATTTCCTCAAGCTGCAAGTATGATGCCTGGAGCAGGAGTGATGACTTTAATCACCATTTTATTATTTATTGGAGCCTGCGGTAAATCTGCTCAATTGCCTTTGTTTACGTGGTTGCCAGATGCGATGGCTGGTCCAACACCAGTTTCTGCATTAATACATGCTGCAACGATGGTAACAGCAGGTATTTATATGATTGCTCGTTCAAATGTGTTATTCAACTTAGCGCCAACAACTCAAATGATTATTGCAATCATTGGTACGGCGACTGCTTTAATAGCTGCAATTATTGCTTTAACACAAACAGATATTAAAAAGGTATTAGCTTATTCAACAGTATCTCAATTGGGATATATGTTTTTAGGCTTAGGCGTTGGCGCTTATACAGGTTCTTTCTTCCACGTTTTAACTCATGCTTTCTTTAAAGCTTTGTTATTCTTAGGTGCTGGTTCTGTAATTCACGCTATGCGTCATGAGCAAGATATGCGCCACATGGGTGGATTAAAATCTAAGCTAAAAATTACATTTGCTACAATGATGATTGGTACTATCGCGATTGCGGGAATACCACCATTTTCAGGCTTCTTCTCTAAGGATGAAATTTTAGCTCACGCTTTCGAATACAATAAAGTGCTTTGGGCAATAGGTTTACTAACAGCCTTCTTAACAGCATTTTATATGTTCAGAATGATGTTCTTGACTTTCTCAGGCAAATATCGCGGAACGCATCATGCAGAAGAGCATATTCACGAATCGCCAAAAGTGATGACTTATCCATTAATCGTGTTAGCTATTTTGGCGGCAGTCGGTGGATTGATAAATATTCCACATGTATTTGGTGGTAACGAATGGTTGGCTCATTGGTTAACAGGTGCGGGCATCGCTCCAAAAGAATTAGAATTAAGTCATACTGAAGAGTTTGCGTTAATGGGTGCTTCAGTTTTAGCTGCATTAGTTGCTTTAGGCTATGCTTATACTAAGTATGTTAAAAATGCTCACGTTCCAGTTTCTGATGAAGGTAAACGTTCAGTTTTGGCCAAGATATCATATAACAAATTCTATTTGGATGAGATTTATAATGCCATTATTACAAAACCTTTAGATGCATTCTCTAAGTTTTTCTATCGCATTATAGATAAAAAAGTTATTGATGGTTTGATAAATGGATTTGGCTGGTCGGCAACAGAAGGAAGTAGAGGTTTACGCCTTTTACAATCTGGTAATGTTGGCTTCTATATATTTATGATGGTATTCGGTATCGTCGCTTTGTTATTGTATACTTATTTATCTATCGCTTAATTCGGTTCAACGACTATAAATGGAACTATTATTACTCCTATTTTTACCTCTTGTAGGTGCAATTATTACCTCACTACTTAAGGGCAGTTCTGCCAAGGTAAGTGCTTTAGGTTTTGCACTTTTATCGCTTTGCGTTACAATTGGTTTATTAACTCAATTTACACCAGATGCAACAACACAGTTTGCAGTAAATTATCCTTGGATACAGCAATTAGGAATCAACTTCCACGCTGGTATTGATGGCATAAGTATGATTACGGTTATTTTAACAAACGTTTTAATTTCAAGCTAAAAGTTTTGATATCAGTGCATTTTATACTTTGAACCTAGATTCATATCAACAAGGATGGGTTTTTTGGGCGTTTTTTATCGCTTTTGCTATTAAGATGCCAATATTTCCTTTCCATACTTGGCAACCCGATACCTATACGGAAGCTCCAACAACTGGAACAATGTTACTGTCAGGTATCATGTTAAAGATGGGTATCTATGGTGTAATCAGATGGTTATTGCCAATTGTGCCACAAGGAGTAAATGATTGGATTTGTGTGGTAATGATTCTTTCAGTTATCGGAATTATCTACGCTTCTTTAATTGCCTTTACCCAGAAGGATGCTAAACGTTTAGTGGCTTATTCGTCAATTGCCCACGTTGGGTTAATTGCTGCTGGTATTTTTGCCATGAGTACTCAAGGCTTACAAGGTGTAATGGTACAGATGTTAAGTCACGGTATTAATGTGATTGGTTTATTCTTCGTATTAGATATCATTTCATCTCGTCTAAAAACAAATAAAATTGAAGAATTAGGTGGGTTGGCAAAGGTTGCACCGAAATTAGCCATCACTTTTTTAATTATAGTATTAGGAACGGTAGCATTGCCAGGAACGAATGGTTTTATTGGCGAGTTTTTATTGTTGTACGGAGTTTATAATTACAATATGTGGCTAGGCATCGTAGCAGGATTAACCATCATCTTTGGTGCAGTTTATATGCTTAGAATGTATCAAAAAGTAATGTTGGGCACAACGAACGATTTAACAATTGGCTTCACCGATATTAAAGGAACAGAAAAAATTGTGTTGTACAGCATCTGTGCATTAATTATTGTGATGGGTGTTTATCCAAAACCAATTATGAATTTATCTGAAGCATCGGTACAGCATTTATTAGAACAAATAAAATTAAAAGGGTTAAACTAAACAGATGAACATTATTATAACTATAGCTATAACAGCTTTTGTAGTACTTTATGCAGGTTTGTTTAAGGCA
>SEDG01000569.1 GCA_004295885.1 Pedobacter sp.
CCATCTAACAGCAACGCTGATTTAATTTCCAATCCAGCTTCCGCGTTCTGACCATTCCTGTGCAAGGCAAAAGCCCTGTAATAATATAAAATAGCTTGATTTGGGTAAATCGACAAGGCATCCTCTCCTGTTTTTATCGCTTCTGTGTACAAGCCCATTAAGGTTTGAGCACCTAATAATTTTTCCCAAGCTAAATACAACTGGTCGGAGATTTTTAGCGCAGCTTGATATTGCTCTTTTGCGCCTTTCAAATTTCCTTGCTGATAAAGTACATCGCCGTATAAAAGCAACAACTTAGCATCTGCTGGATGAGTTTTTACCGCTATTTCTGCTAAATGTGTCGCATCTTTTACTACTAACTGATTGCTAAATCGTGGCAACATTGAGCTAACGATTTTAATTTTATTAGCGATAGGCATTTGAGGATTTGCAAAGGCAGATTTTAATGGAACTATTGCTAACTCATTCTTTTTCTGCGATTGATAGATGTCAGCCATTGCTAAATCGACCTCGAAATTATCTGGCTCCAAGGCTTTCGCTTTTAGTAACATAGCGATGGCATCCTCCTTTTTATTTTTCTCTAACAAGATGCCGCTCAAGTAAAGCATATTTTTTACATCAGTGGGGTTCTCCGCCAACAGCTTATTGATATCATCATTATTTGGCGTAGTGCTGCTTTGGATAGTTACTCGCTGTTTGGCCAAAATTAAATCTTTTGAGGAGCCGAATTTTTTTTGAATATCATCATAAACTGCTCTTGATTCTTCAACTTTTCCCGAAATGAAAAGTGCATTTGCCTTATCGAAATAATAATTATCTTCCTCTGGCTCTAATTGGATAAGCTGATTAAAAACTTGCACTAGCGCATCCATATTTCCATTTCGTTTGTATATCTCTCCTTGAAGCTTTAAATACCAAACGTTTTTGGGATTAATCTCAATTGCCTTTTTTATGGAAGTTTCTGCATCTAGCAATTTATTCTGGCGATAATTTACTGTCGCCAATTCAAAATAAGCGGCGTCATTTTTAGCATCAAGCGCAATGATTTTGGTGAAATTAGTACCAGCATTGGCATAATTCTCAGCCATTTTTTCTTTAATACCAGCAAAAAAAAGTTCTTTCACCACATTCCCTTCCCTACTTTCTGGCAGCGGGGGTTCTTGTGCAAACAAAGTGATGTTTACAAAAAGCAAAAACAGAAATGTTAAGTTGAACTTCATTATAAATTCTTGTATGGCTAGATTGTTTAATTGTTAACCGAAAACTGCCAACTAAAAACTGCTAGCTATTTACCTGTATGCCCATAACCTCCAGCACCACGAGCCGTATCACTTAATTCTTCTACATTTTCCCAGCTAATGGTTTCGTGTTTTGCAATCACCATTTGTGCTATCCTATCGCCATCATTAATTGTAAAATCAGTATCTGATAAATTCACCAATAATACTTTAATCTCACCACGATAGTCAGCATCTATAGTTCCAGGTGAATTAACAATTCCAATTCCGTGTTTAAATGCCAAGCCACTACGCGGTCTAATTTGTGCTTCGTAACCAATTGGCAACTCTATATGTAAACCAGTTGGAACTAAAAGTCGTTGCAAAGGTTTAATTGTAATTTGTTCAGACGTAAAAGCTCTTAAATCCATTCCTGCGGCGTGTGCCGTTTCGTAAGCAGGCAATGGGTGTGTAGAGTGATTGATGATTTTAATATTCATTATTTTGTTGTCAGTATTCTTTTAACGTTATCTTTTTCCATAAAATATATCCCAGCTAGAAACACTACTAAAAGGCCGTTTCCGATGTAAATATTTTGCTCAAATACATAGAATGATAAATATACCAAAATCAGCGAGACGCTTAAATAAGCTATCATTCTTTTTAGGTTATAAGGGATTGGATAAAACTTTTGTCCTAATACATAAGAGATAACCATGATGATGAAATAAGCCATCATACTTACCCAAGCAGATGCCATATAACTGTA
>SEDG01000570.1 GCA_004295885.1 Pedobacter sp.
CACAAGGTAGACAAGATGTATCTATTTGGTTCTGCATTAAATTCAGATTTCAATTCAAAAAGCGATATAGATTTTCTAGTAAAATTCAAATCTATAGACCTCGCTAAATACTTTGACAATTATATCAATTTTAAGGAAAAACTCAAGACTTTGTTCGGACGTGATGTTGACTTAGTTGAAGAACAGACCCTAAAAAATCCTATTCTTATTAAATCTATAAACAGAACAAAAGAACTTGTTTATGGATGAAAGAATTTTAAAGTGGTTATATGACATCAAAATTGCGATAAATGAAATTGATGGATATTTTCTTGAACATCCAAAAGACTTTTTAAAATACCGTCAAAACTTAATGCTTAAAAGAGCGGTGGAAAGGGATTTGGAAATCATTGGAGAAGCTATGAACCGCATCTTAACGAGAGATAAGAAGTTTGAAGTAAAAATCACAAACGCCAAATCAATCATTAGTTTAAGAAACCAAGTAATCCATGCTTATGATAATATTTCGGATGAAAGTATTTGGTCAATTTTAATTAATCATCTCCCAAAACTAAAAATAGAAATAGACGAGTTGATTAAAAATACATAGACTCCAACCAACAGGCAATTGATTCCTAAGTTAGTGATTCACTAAACAATTGAAGAACTAGCTATTGAATAGGCCCAGCTAGCAACTGCAACCATAAACTAATTAACTTCAAATACAAAACTTGCTCCTGAAAAAGAAAACCTAGTATCTGCCGAAAGAAAGCAAGCTCCTGCCAAAAGAAACTTAGCACCTGCAAAAGAAAACCTAGCACCTGCTAAAAGAAAGTAAGCGCCTGCCAAAGGAAATCCAGCACCCGCTAAAAGAAAGCAAGTACCTGCCAAAGGAAACCTAGCGCCTGCCAAAGGAAACCCAGCACCCGCTAAAAGAATCTTCCTTACTGCAATAAAGAGTAAGATGCAACCCCAATAAAAAACCGCCCCAACAATGTTGAAACGGCTTAGTATATATTAACTCAAGACTTCAGACTAAAGACTCCAGACTTATTTCTTTGTCTCTGCCAATAGTTGAGTGTTTAATCTGATGTACTCATCATTTTTCATTGTAGTTGCTAAGGCGATACCAGCTCTTGCACTTTCAGCGGCACCAACTTTATCACCAGACTTTAACTGCATTCTGCCTAACCATAGTTTGGTCCACGGCATTTTTGGGTCCGCTTTATCAGCTTCTACCATCCAACCTAAAGCAGTTTTTAAATCCTTCCCATTGGTAAAATAATAAATCGCCGATTGCATATAAGGTTTTTTCTCACCTTTCATTGCTTCTGCAATATTAGCCATTGCTTTCGCATCAACATCAGTTGTTAAGTTTACTGCAAAAGACATATTTTCCCAAGTCATTTGTAATTGAGCTTTGCTTTCTGTTACATTCGCAAACTGCATCGTTAAAGTTTCCACTTTATCTTTTAATGGATTAGTCTTTACTTTTACACGCAAAACATCATCCTTTTGGTCATAAGTGTAAGCGCCCCATTGCTTAGAAGTTTTACTAAAAATAACTGTCCACTCTTTCGCATTAGGGATAGAGAACAAACCGTATTCGCCAGCTGGCAAATCTTGTCCCTCTATTTTAACCGCATCAGTAAAAGTAATAATGGTAGCAGCATTTGCACCTGTTCTCCAAACTTTGTCCATTTGCTCCATTCCACCAAATATTTTACGTCCTCTAACACTTGGTCTTGCATAGGTCAAGGTAATTTTCCCTAATCCAAATTCTTGGACAATGGTTTGTGTGCTACTTGGCGCTGGCAATTTTACTTGCGCATTTAGGCTATTGTTAATGCCTAAAGCAACTAATAGCAATAGCACTGTTTTGATTGTAAATTTCATTTTGTTTGATTTTATTTTTCCGTCTAAATTTACGACAATAAAGTTTTAAACTTCAAATCGCTAGTTGAATGTAAAGAAATATAAGCAGATAGAAATTTCTAAAGCTAAAAG
>SEDG01000571.1 GCA_004295885.1 Pedobacter sp.
GTTACTTCAAAAATTGAAGGAGCCGAAAGTAATTACGGTTTGGAAGCTCCTGGAAAAATTATCCATGAAGTTGGTACAATCAGAATGGGTGATGACCCAAAAAAATCGGCCTTGAACAAATATTGTCAGGCACATGATTGTAAAAACCTATTTGTAGTCGATGCAGCTCCGTTTGTTCAACAAGGAGATAAAAATGCTACATGGACAATTTTAGCATTAGCAATGAGAACAGCAGAATATATATTAGCAGAGAAGAAAAAACAAAACATTTAATCATGAACAGACGTGATTCACTAAAGGCAATAGGCCTTACTGCATTAAGCACAACTGTATTAGTCGGTGCCTGTAGTCCATCAGATGAGAAGAAAGAAGTAGCGGCTTTAGATAAAGAAGCTGGACGTGAGCATTGGGAGACTGAGAGGGACAGCAAGTTAAAGGATGAAACTTTTTTTACTAAGCATGAAATGGCAACTATCGCTGTTTTGGTGGACATTATTATTCCTAAAGATGATTTTTCAGGAAGTGCTACTGAGGCTAAAGTTCCAGAGTTTATAGAATTTATTGTTAAAGATATTCCTGAACATCAAGTACCAATGCGTGGAGGCTTAAAATGGCTAGACATTCAATGCTTTAACAGATATGAAAGTTCATTTGCTGAAGCTACACAGAAAGAACAGCTTTCAATTATTGATGAAATAGCTTACCCAAATAAAGCAAAGCCAGAAATGTTAGCGGGAGTTGCCTTTTTTAATAGAATAAGAAGTCTTACGGCATCTGGATTTTACACCACAGAAATGGGCGTAAAGGATTTAGGTTATGTGGGCAATGTGCCAAATCAATGGCCAGGCGTACCAGCAGAAGTACTGAAACAATATGGTTTAGATAATGTAAAAATCTAAAATCCAATCAGCGTTAAAATCAAACAAAAAGCCCTTTAGAAAAATCCTAAAGGGCTTTTATATTTCTAGTTAAATTAAAACTATGCCTTTGGAGCTTCTTCTTCTGTAGAACTTGCCTCTGGAGCAGATTCTTCAGTAGCAGGAGTTTCTTCAACAGCTGGTGCTGCTTCTTCAACCACTTCAGCTTCTTCAACTACAGCTTCAGCTTTTGGAGCTTTAGCCTCAGCAGGAGCATCAGCTTTTTTAGCTTTGCTTCTACCTCTACGTGTAGTTTTCTTTTCTTCAGCTGCAGTGTCTTTACCGTAAACTTCGTTGTAATCAACTAACTCAATTAGTGCCATCTCAGCATTATCTCCTAAACGATTGTTTAATTTGATAATACGAGTGTAACCACCTGGACGGTTAGCAACTTTAGCAGCTACATCACGGAACAATTCTGTAACCGTTTCTTTGTCTTGTAAGTAAGCAAATACTGTACGACGAGAGTGTGTAGTATCGTTTTTAGATTTTGTAATTAGAGGCTCAACATAAACGCGTAATGCTTTAGCTTTAGCTAATGTAGTTGAAATTCTCTTGTGTTTAATCAACGATGAAGCCATGTTTGCTAACATCGCTTTTCTGTGCGATGTAGTTCTGCCTAAATGGTTGTGTTTTTTACCGTGTCTCATTTTTTGTTTTGTAAAGTGTATACCGTCTCTTTGAATTTAATCTGAGGGAATTATACACAGTGAATAAACTTGAATTTAGAAAGGTTCATTCCAAACGATAATTGTTTAGATTTTACCAATTCTTGGATTTCAGTTAAAGATTTTTTACCGAAGTTTCTGAATTTTAACATATCAGCAACATCGTAAGAAACTAAATCAGCTAAAGTGCGAATATCCGCTGCTTTTAAGCAGTTTAAAGCACGAACTGAAAGATCTAAATCAACCAATTCTGTTTTAAGGATTTTACGCATGTGTAAAATTTCTTCATCAACTTCTTTAGTTTCTTCTTTAGCTTGAGATTCTAATACTAGGTTCTCATCAGAGAATAACATAAAGTGCTGGATCAAAATTTTAGCCGCTTCTTTTAAAGCCTCTTCTGGGTGGATAGATCCATCAGTAGAAATATCTAAAATTAATTTCTCGTAATCTGTTTTTTGCTCAACACGATAATTTTCAATCGTGTATTTTACATTTTTCATTGGAGTAAAAATCGAATCGATTGCGATTACACCAACAACTGTATCAGTAATTTTATTCTCTTCTGCAGGAACATAACCACGACCTTTATTGATAGTTAATTCTACCTCTAAAGTTACTGATTTCTCCATGTTACAAATCACAAAATCAGGGTTTAAAACCTCAAAGTTGTTAGAGAATTTTGTAATGTCTCCAGCTAAGAACTGATCTTGGCCGTTTACAATAATGAATACTTTCTCTGAATCTCCAGAATCACCTACTTTTTTAAAACGAACTTGTTTTAAGTTTAAGATGATTTCTGTTAAATCTTCTACAACACCTTTCATTGTAGAGAACTCGTGAGATACGCCTGAAAAACGAATACTTGTAATAGCAAAACCTTCTAAAGAAGAAAGTAAAATTCTTCTCAAGGCGTTACCAATTGTTACACCGAAACCGGGCTCTAAAGGACGAAATTCGAATTGACCATCGAAATCCGTTGATTTCTGCATGATTACCTTATCTGGTTTCTGAAATGCTAAAATTGCCATTTATAATGTTTTTAGATCGTTATATGAATAATGTGTAACGTAAAAAAGTTAAAGCCACTTGGGCTTTAACAAAATTTATTACTTAGAGTATAACTCTACTATAAGATTCTCTTTAATGTTTTCTGGGATCTCATCGCGTTGAGGATAAGCTAAAAACTTACCGCTTAACTCGCTTGCATTCCAATCTAACCAATTAAATTTATTGATCATTCTTCCTGCAACAGAATTAGTAATGGCCTCTAATGATTTAGATTTATCACGAACTGCAACTACATCACCAGCTCTTAATTGGTATGATGGAATATTTACAACCTCACCATTTACAGTTACGTGTTTGTGGCTAACCAATTGACGTGCACCTGAACGGGTTGGAGCAATACCTAGTCTATATACTGTGTTATCTAAGCGTGCTTCTAATAATTGCAATAAGTTATCACCAGTGATACCTTCGCGAGATGAAGCTTTAGTGAACAGGTTACGGAATTGTTTTTCTAATACACCATAAGTGTATTTTACTTTTTGTTTCTCCATTAACTGTACAGCGTACTCAGATTGTTTTCCTCTTCTTTTAGAAGCGCCATGTTGACCTGGAGGATAGTTTTTTCTGTCTAATACTTTGTCAGGGCCGAAAATTGGCTCTCTGAACTTACGGGCTATTTTGGACTTTGGTCCTGTATATCTTGCCATTGTTGTTTTTGATTTTAAAGTATCTTCCCAACTTAAATCGGGAGACTCTTAGCTTTAAAAAATGATTAATTAAACTCTTCTTTTCTTAGGAGGACGACATCCGTTGTGTGGAAG
>SEDG01000572.1 GCA_004295885.1 Pedobacter sp.
GTCGAGATTTTTTTTCAGTTTGTCGAGTACACTTTAGCAACAGTAACAAAAATCTTATCATTGTTTCTAATTAATACAAAACGAGGAACATGAAATACATTAAAAGCTTTCCGATAGAGTTAACATTTTGGATTTTAGCTTTGGTGTTGTTAGCAACCGCCAACTCTCATGAGCATCACTTTAGCCTTTGCCCTTTGGCAAATTTAGGAGTAACTTGGTGCCCAGGGTGTGGATTGGGAAGGTCGATAACCGCATTGTTTCACGGAGATGTTAGTGCGAGTTTCTCACATCATTGGTTCGGTATACCAGCTTTGATTTTGATTGGCTCACGCATTTATCAGCTCGCCAAACAATTATTTAATAAACAAAAAGAAATTAATTTAAAATTTTAGGAGGATTAGCAATGTTTGACTCACAATTTATGGCTTTACCGGGTATAACCCCTCAAGAATATAGTTACTTACAAACTGCAACAAATGGCTTAAACGAGCAACAAGTGCGTACGTTCTTAATGATTTATTCTAGCAAAAGAAAAAACCCAAGTGATATGCTCTTGTTCTGCGTAATCGGATTATTCTTAGTGCCAGGCTTACAAAGGTTCATCGTTAACCAAATTGGTATGGGTATTTTATATTTATTTACTGGCGGATTATGTTTGATTGGTTCGATAGTAGATATCATTAACCACAAAGAATTGGCTTTTGAACATAACCAACGTATGGTGTTCGAAAGTTTACAAATGGCAAGAATGGGTAGTTTCCAGTAAGAACTTCATTAGTCATCGGATGAATAATTTGCATATCGCTATATTCATCCGATGACTTTTCATAAAATAATCCTTATCTGTTTAAAAGCGGATAAGGATTTCTTATTTTTATACCATGAAGTTAGCTGAGATTACCAATTTCCTAGAAAATATAGCACCACTTAATTATCAAGAAGATTATGATAATGCAGGCTTAATTGTGGGAAATGCAAATGATGAAATTCACGCCGCCTTAGTTGCATTGGATTGTACGGAACAAATTATAGATGAGGCAATTGCAAAGAACTGCAATCTAATTATAACGCACCATCCAATTGTTTTTAAAGGGTTGAAAAAGTTTAATGGCAAAACTTATGTAGAAAAAGTTGTACTAAAAGCAATTAAAAATAACATCGCATTGTATGCTATTCACACAAACCTAGACCATGTTGCCCATGGCGTAAGCGGAGAAATTTGTAAAAGGTTAGGCATACAAAACGCAAAAATCTTGGCGCCTAAAAACAACTTGTTAAAAAAGCTGGTTACATTTTGCCCTACCGCACAAGCCGATGAAGTGAGAAATGCTTTATTTGCCGCTGGTGCGGGAGCTATTAGCAATTACAGCGAATGTAGTTTTAATGCAGAAGGTACCGGAACTTTTAAAGGTGGAGAAGGTGCAAACCCTTTTGTTGGAGAAGTTGGGTTGCAACATCGTGAAGCAGAAGTAAGGATTGAAACTATCTTTAAGGTGCAGGATGAACGTAAGGTTTTATTGGCCTTGCTAGAAAATCATCCTTATGAAGAAGTAGCTTACGATATTTATGCGTTAACAAATAGATTAGATAATGTTGGCGCAGGCATGGTCGGTTGGTTACCACAAGAAATGGATAACGTGGATTTTTTGAATTTGGTAAAACAAAGGATGAATGCAAAAGTGATTCGTCATACCGCACTGTTACCTAAAAAAATTAAAAAAGTGGCAGTTTGTGGCGGTTCGGGTAGTTTTCTATTAAAAGATGCCATTGCTGCAGGAGCTGATGCCTTTATTACGGCCGACTTTAAGTACCATGAATTTTTTGATGCTGAACAGAAGCTGGTTATCTGTGATATTGGCCATTATGAAAGTGAACAATTTACATCTAATTTGTTGATAGATAATATTCAAGAAAAATTTCCTAACTTTGCAATCCGTTTAACGGAGCATAATACAAACCCCATAAATTATTTCATTTAATGGA
>SEDG01000573.1 GCA_004295885.1 Pedobacter sp.
AAATCTCAATTAAGTAGAGCGAGAGCAATATTGCAACAAGAAATTATTAAAATGGAGGGCTTTGGTTATGCAACACATGCCGGATAAAGAATTCGATAAATTATTTAAAGACACGTTCGAGGATGCAGAAATTGAACCATCTGCAAATTTATGGGCTAACATAGAGCAACAATTAGAACCAAAACGCAAACGTGTTATTCCGATTTACTGGATGGCGGCTGCAAGTGTAGCTGTAGCGATTACAGCAATGTTGGTTTTCCAAAAAACAGAGAAAATTAAATTGCGTGGTGGTGAAGCAACTGCTGTTGTGGTAAAACCTGTTGTTTCGGAAGACCCAATTGCTACAACTGTAACTGCGAGCGCTACATTGCCTGTTGTAAGTCAAGTTAGTAAAGAGAGTGTAGCAGTTAGTTCTACAGTTAAGGTTTCGGCGGTAAAAGCACAAGAAAATAAAACTCCAGAAAATAATGTAAAAAATATTCAAGAGCCCGTGCAACCGATGTATGCTAACAATCGTCTACCTATTAAACAACAAGATGTTAAACCACTAGATGTTGCACCAATTAAAGATATTGATTACGGAGATAGCCAAGTGGTAACAGCAAAAGTGGATGTTCAGTCAACAGGAGTAGAAACATCGGCAAATGAAGAAGTGGTAACAGAAAGAAAAGGAATTAGAAACGTTGGCGACTTGGTAAACTTTGTAGTAGATAAAGTAGATAAGAGAGATAAAAAATTGGTGAGGTTTAATACCGATGATGATGATAACTCATCGATAATTGGAATAAACATTGGCTTTTTAAAATTGAACTCTAAGAAACATAACAAATAGGAATAGGATTTTAAGGATTTAAAGATTTTAGGATCAAGAAAGATAATTAAAGGGCTGTCATTCTGAGCGTAGTCGAAGGACAACTTTAAACCTTACAACAATTTAACATAATTAATAAACCAAACAAACACACACAAATGAGACGTTCAATATTAACAGCAGTTTTGGTAAGCGGACTTACCGTTCTGGCAGCATTAAGCGCAAGCGCACAACAAGATAGTGTAAAACGCAAAAAATTCGATATCAACTATGGTGTTGGTATTACAATTGGAGAAAAGAAAGACAGTACTGGTAAAATAGATCAAAGCAAAGGTCGTTTTGTTGGAGGTATTACCTTTACTCGTTTAGATATTGGTTTCTCTAAATTAATTGATAATGGAAGTTTCTCTTTATCACCACAAAATGATTTCCTAGATTATAAAGCAGGAAAAACTAGTCACCTTTCATTTGACATTATACAAATGGGATACAGGTTTAACTCTAACTTTAAAATCTATGTAGCAGGGGGTTTCGATTGGACACATATCCGTCTGAAAGACAACATCACCATGCAAAAAAACACCCCTGATTTAACTTACATTACAGAGCCAATCGAGTTTAGCAAAAATCGTTTCTCTAGCAGTTATGTTCACGTTCCTTTGAACTTTGAATTAAGAAGCAAAGAAAGTAGCAAAGGTAGACGCTGGTACTTTGTTGTGGGCCCTGAAATTGCTTTCTTGCTAAATGGTAAAGTAAAACAAATTAGCGACGAGCGTGGAAAAGTAAAAGTTAAAGATGATTATAACTTCGCTCCATTCCGTTACGGAGGTACAGTAAGAGTTGGTACAAACGGCTTAGCCTTATTCGCTAAATACTATGCAAGCGATATGTTTGATAGCGCACCACAAAAAGGAGTTAAAAATATGGCATTCGGTTTAACTTTTGGAATTAACTAGTTAGCAATTATCAGTTGACAGTTTGCAAATGAACAATTGAACCAATGAACTAATAAACAATACACACACAAATAAAACCCAATCCTGCAGATGCGAATTTGCAGGATTTTTTGTTTTAGACAATTTCTAAATACCGATTTTATAATGTTCTTTCGCTGATCTTCGCTGACTTGCAAACATCTTAAAACCGCAGATTTTCACCAAATACAGGTCAG
>SEDG01000574.1 GCA_004295885.1 Pedobacter sp.
GTAAAACTGATGTAGCCATATGGACGTTTACCTAAATGGAAACCATTGATATAGACATCACTATTAGCCATTACACCATCAAACTCAATGGTAATTTTCTTTTTGGCCATCGCTTCATCTAACGAAAAGCTCTTGCGATACCAACCGATGCCTGAAGGCAAATACCCTCCACCTCTCCCAGTTAAATTTGCTTTATCATAAGCGCCTTCAATACTCCAATCGTGTGGCACATCCAGTTTACGCCATTTAGAATCGTTGAATGCTGGTTTACTGGCCTCACTAACATCTTGTTGAATGAAAGCCCAGTTTTTATCGAAATTGTTGATTACCCTTACTTGCGTACTTTGTGCAAATGAAAAGGCAGTCAACAAGACGAACCCTAGCATCAGGTTTAATATTTTGAATGTGTTATTTTTAATCTTCATTTTATTATTGTGCTTCATTAATTCTTAGGTTCAACTAAAACGATATTAGGTTTTGGTGCTTTTTTCATTCCATAGCCAAAATAAAAGCCCGTATGAGGCGGTTGGTTATAACCTATATTTTGCCAAGCAATGCTTAAACGATATTGCGGATCGTGCATTAACGTGTAGTTGCGGTGTGTTGTGGGGATAGTAGTTGTAAAAATCCTTAAGCTTTTATTGTCGTACGCACGAAGAATTAGTTCCTCTCTCCAATCGCCAAATAAATCTGCACTTAACGCAGGTGTAGATTTTGTCCCGTTGTTAGAAACATAGCCGTTCGCCGTAAATAATCGGCCTCCATTGTATTTATCAATATGATTTCCATCTAATAACTCACGAGATAAATCGCCATCCCAATAGATTAAAAAATTGGTAGAACGAGGTTGTTCTCCGATGCGATTCCCTTTGATATCGTATAAGCCATTAGAACCCGACCACCACATTTGTGCGCCAACGCGAGTGTTGTCTATATTATCCGCCACGCCTCTACCCACATCTTCATCATCAGAGCCTTTCCATAAAATTTCACCAGTTTTTGCATCGTAAACTGCAGCACCTGGACCTTTTGTACCTTCTTCAATTTCGTGCACACCAAAAACTTCCAAGCCTGGCCTTTCAGGATCTAAATCAGAAACATGCAAAGCATCACCATGCCTTAAACCTGTAGTAAATAATCCTTTTCCGTTATCATCTACCACCATCGAGCCATAAACAATTTCATCTTTGCCATCTGCATCAACATCAGCTACGCTTAAACCGTGGTTGCCCATGCCAGAATACGGGTTTTTTCCGTCTTTGGTATCAAAAACCCAACGAGAGGTTAGTTTTCCATTCCTCCAATCCCAAGCGGCTAAAACTGTTCTGCCATAATAGCCTCGGCACATCACAATACTTGGATGAACACCATCCAAATAAGCAATACAAGCATTAAATCTGTCGACTCTATTACCAGTGTTGTCATTTTTACCATTACCGCCTCTGCCACCCCAAGCACCGATATCTCCTCTGCTAGGTATATAAGCTGTAGTGGCTAAAGCTGCTCCTGTTTTACCATTAAAAATGGTGAAGTATTCTGGGCCATCTAGGATTTTACCCGTTCGATTTACCCAGTTTTTCGTAGAATCTCCAATAATTTTACCTTGGCCGTCCTTACTTCCATCAGCTGTTTTGCAGGCAAATTCTGCAAAGCCATCGCCATCTAAATCATACACCATGAATTGTGTATAGTGCGCACCTTCGCGGATGTTTTTACCCAAATTAATCTCCCACAAAAAAGTACCATCTAATTTATAGGCTTGAAATATAGGTGGGTCTGTAAAGCCACTTGACGAATTATCTCTTCCACGACCCGTTTGATGTACAATCAACTCGTATTCTCCGTCGCCATCTAAATCGCCAACCGACAAATCATTTGGAGAATAGCCTATTGGTGTTTTTAATGGAATATCTAAGTATTGTTTTGATAGGACATTAACTGGCAAGACATATGATTTACTAGCGAATTGTTCTAC
>SEDG01000575.1 GCA_004295885.1 Pedobacter sp.
AATGTTCTCATAGCAATGTATTGCGTCATTGCGAGGAGTGAAACGACGAAGCAATCTTTCTAGTATGAAAGATTGCTTCGCTGTGCTCGCAATGACGAGTTTTTTATTTATTTTCCTTTATTCAAGAAATAGTCAAAAGTATCTCCTCTTAATCCTAAACGAATAGTTTCTAGTGGAATAACTTCCGCAGGTGCGATGTTACCTAAATTAACATTTGTACCGATTAATTTAATAAACCAAACTTGTTGTTCTTTTTGAGGAGCTTCCCAAATGATGGTTTCTTCTGGTATTTGCGTTAAAATCTCATCAACTAAGCCTTCTCTCACTTCGCCAGTACCACGATAAATACCAACGTTTCCACCTTCACGAGCTTCTGCAATCACTTTCCAAGAACCCGCTTCAATCTCCGCCTTCATTAAGGCAATCCATTTATATGGTGCAAATATTTTGGCTGCATCTTTAGAACCTACCTCAGAAATTACCGTAACTTGAGATGATAAGGTACGAATGAATTCACATTTCTGGTCGTGCTCAATATCCATAGAACCATCAGAAACTTCTGCATATTCCATTCCGAATTCATCTAAAACCCTTCTATAATCATCAAACTGATTACGAATAGCGAAGGCTTCAAATAATGTTCCACCAAAATATGTAGGTATGCCTGCACTACGATAAAGCGCTAATTTCTCTTTTAAATTTGGAGTTACATAAGATGTTGCCCAGCCTAATTTAACGATATCTGTATGTACACCTGCAACATCTATAAAATCTTCAACTTGTCTAAGGCTTAAGCCTTTATCCATTACCATGGTTATACCACCGTTACGAGGTTTTGCAGGGCGTTCTGGAATATCATTTAATTTGTAGTTCATATTTCGTGCAAAGGTTAAAAAAACTCTGCAATTTTTTAAATTTTAGAAGTTATAATGTGTTAAAATACTATTTGATGTATTTATTTATGACTTGAAGGATTAATCCGTTGTCTTGCAATTGCGGTAAATATTCAAACAAAATATAGTGTTTATCTGGGTCGGTAACCAATGCAGTTTCTAGATAAGCAATCGCATCATTGCTTTGACCTAAGGCAAATAAATAAGCTACCATTCTGTAATACAATTCTGCCGCATCTGGATTATTCTTTATTGCTTCAGACATTGTTTCAGAAGCTTCTACCAATTTCCCTTGTTCGTATAACACGGTTGAAAAATCTAACCAAGCTTCAATATCAAGAGGATTATATTCTAAAACTTTATAATAAGCCTCGATAGATTCTTCTATCTGCCCTAATTTATAGTGTGCATCTGCCATTGCAAACCAGAAATCTGGATTTTCCTCATCCAGTTCTAAAGCCTTTTTATAAAAATGTAGCGATTCGAAAAAGCGTTCTTCAAAGTTTAAGGTCACCCCGATTCCAAACCAAGCATCAGCCATTTTAGAATCCATTTTCACTGACTTTTTATAGTAAGAACGGGCTTCATCCATTCGCTCTAGCTTCTCATAACATTCGCCAATTGCACAATAAGTATCTGCATTTGGTTGCTCGTATTCGAAAGTTTGTTTGTAAACATCAATTGCTTCTTGGTATTTATCCAATTGAACCAACGCATTTCCTTTGTTGTAATAAGCAGAGGCGAAGTTTTCTTTAATTAGAATTGCATAATCGTATGCATCTATAGCTTTTTCGAACAAATCTAGCTTATGGAACGAGTTTGCCAAGTTGTACCAAGCGGCGTAAGAATAAGGGTCGGTATCAATATATTCTTGATAAAATTGAATGCTTTCTTCTTGTTTATCTAAAATATCATAGCAAAAAGCCAGCTCATACAAACCGTCTTTATTCTCCATATTCTGCTCTAAGCTACGCTTGATGTAAACAATTGCAGTTTCATAGTCGTGCATATTTTGATACACGTACGCCATTTGCAATAAAATCTCATCAGTGGTTTCAGCAAGTGTTAATGCTTTTTCGAA
>SEDG01000576.1 GCA_004295885.1 Pedobacter sp.
GTATCTAGTCGCACAAATTTAAGCTGATGGTTTTTAGCATAATCTTTTGCCCAATTGGTTATGATATGCACAAAACCATAACCCCTAAAATCTGGATTGGTAACAATGCGATGAAGGTAAATTGCAGCATCCTTATCCTTTTCTTGCCAAATTTGCGGGTCGTTAAATGTAACCAAGAAAACACAAGCTACTTTTCCGTCGACTAATATTTTGTACTGTCTTTGCTCTTCGATTTCATTTTTCACTAGCTCCACATCAAAGCCTTGCCAATGTTTGTCGGAAACCTTTTTCTGATGAGCAACAGCCATATCATAAAACTCAAATATGATATTTAAGTCTTCAGCTGTGCTGTTTACAATTTCTATGTGATTTTGCATGGTACAGAATGATTGAAATACTGCCTTTGTTATTTAAACCTGATTGAGGCGATAGCTCTTGAGCAGAAAGCGAAAAGACTAAAGCCGAAAGCAGGACTTACGTTGCTATGAAAAACTGACTTCCGTTTTCAAAAACAGAAGTTCTTAGGTTAGAGATTTAGCTTCGCTGAGCCTTTCAGGGTTCTCCTCGTTCCTCAATCGAAATGACGGAAAAGGCGATAGATTTCTGCTATTAGCCCAATGAACGAATGACTAATAAACTATATCCTTGCTCTTTTTTCCTTACTCCTTATTCTAATTACTTCTGTCTAAAATAAATCTGTATCGGCACCCCAGAAAAATCGAAATGCTCACGTAATTTATTCTCAATGAAACGCTTATAAGGCTCTTTAATATATTGAGGCAGGTTACAGAAAAATGCAAACATTGGAGAGGTTGCATTGATTTGAGTAACATATTTTACCTTAATGTATTTTCCTTTTAGGGCAGGTGGCGGATAAGCCTCGATAATTGGCAGCATCACATCGTTCAACTTAGACGTTGGAATTTTTTTGCTACGGTTTTTATGAACTTCTAAAGCTGTTTCTATCGTTTTGAAAATACGTTGTTTGTTCAGCACCGAGATAAATACAATCGGCACATCTGTAAATGGTTGTAACTTAGTGCGGATTTGGTCTTCGAATTCTTTAATGGTTTTATTGTTCTTCTCAATTAAATCCCATTTGTTAACCAAAATTACAATACCTTTTTTATTCTTCTCGGCAAGGTGGAAAATGTTTACATCTTGAGATTCTAAACCATCTTCTGCATCAATCATCAGCATCACCACATCAGCTTCTTCTAAAGCTTTAATGGTACGCATAACCGAATAAAATTCGATGTTCTCTTTTACCTTTGTTTTTTTACGTAAACCAGCAGTGTCAATGAACATGAACTCGTGACCAAACTGATTGTAGTGTATATGAATCGAATCGCGGGTTGTACCGGCGATTGGTGTTACGATATTACGGTCTTTACCAATTAAAGCGTTAATTAATGAAGATTTACCAACATTCGGGCGACCAACAATAGTGATTTTTGGTAAAGCATTTTCTTCTTCAACTACATCCTCAAAGTGAGTGATGATCTGGTCTAACAACTCTCCAGTTCCAGAACCAGTCATAGAAGAGATGGTGTAAATTTCGCCTAAGCCAAAACCGTAAAACACAGTGGCATCATTCTCTAATTGATGATTATCAACTTTGTTTACCACAACAAATACAGGTTTTTTACTGCGACGTAAAAGTGAAGCAATCTCGTCATCTAAATCGGTGATGCCGGTAGTTACATCAACCATAAATACAAGCACGGTAGCTTCTTCTATGGCAATTACAACTTGCTCACGAATGGCAGCTTCAAAAACATCTTCCGAATTGGCAACATAACCACCAGTATCAATAACGGTAAATTCTTTGTCAGTCCATTCTGCTTTACCATAATGTCTGTCGCGAGTTACACCGCTAAAATCATCTACAATAGCTTTGCGACTTTCTGTTAAGCGGTTAAAAAGGGTAGATTTGCCTACGTTTGGTCTTCCGACAATTGCGATAAT
>SEDG01000577.1 GCA_004295885.1 Pedobacter sp.
TTATCTGGATTGATAAAAGCAACCAAACTATTGGTGGTTCCTAAATCAATACCAACTATAATTTCTTCTTTTTGAAACGAACCTGTTGCTAGGTTGATGGATATTTTTGCCATAACAGCACAAATTTACAATAATGTTGTAAGGTTAAAGTCCAAAAGATGTAAAAAGTAATTTGATGGAAGAGCTAAGATGTAAAATGGAAGATATGGTAATGCTAAGATGCCCTTAGAATTCTCAGATGGTAAAACGAGGTTAAATCCTAAGGTGCTCTTTGGTTTCTTAGGTGGTTCAAACCTTCGACCTCCCCACTTTTGGACAATTTTACTAATTTTGACTTATGCTAGGACTTAAATTATTGACTGACCCACGTTGGGCGAATATTGCAGAATCTAATTTAGAAGAGATTTTAACAGACCATGCTTGGTGCGAACAAAAAGCCGCTACAAATGCAATAAACCTAATTGCAGATAACTGCGAATACATTGATTTGGTATCCGAATTAACCGCTATTGCTTTAGAAGAAATGCAACATTTTCAGCAGGTGGTAAATATTATTAAGAAAAGAGGTTATACCTTAGGTCGTGGTAGAAAAGATGATTATGTTGGGCAACTAATGAAGTTCTGCAAAAGAGATGGCTCTAGAAATAACAGCTTTATAGAAAGATTATTGTTTGCCGCAATGATTGAAGCCAGAAGTTGCGAGCGTTTCAGGGTTTTATCTCAGAATATTAAGGATAAGGAACTGGCCAAATTTTATCACGATTTAATGGTTTCGGAAGCTGGACATTATACCACCTTCTTAAACTTTGCCCGTAAATATACCATCGATGTTGATGTAGATAAACGTTGGAAAGAATGGCTGGAATTTGAAGGCGAGTTAATTATGAGTTTTGGTAATAAAGAAGCGATACATGGATAACAGGTAAGATGTAAGTTGGGAAATGGAAAATGGGGACTAGACTGGCGACTTAATCTTTCGGACTTAAGGACCTCTGACTTTCCGACTTTTTTAATTCCTCTCTATGTATATTCCATAACCAAACCACAATATTCTGGTAACTTTTAATTCCTTTTTTCTGATTGTTTAGTTTTAAGAACTTATCAAAAGCAACACCCATATAATTAGACATTTGCCCATTGTATTTAGCCCAAAATTCATTCTCTGCTTTAAAATTTGCCAAAACATTAGGGTAAATTTTATCTTTCAGTTTCAGGTAATCTTCTGGAGATTTAAACCTGATTTCAAATAATATGTATCTCAACATGTTGTAATTCACGGAATACTGAAAATTTACATCTTTGCTGTTGATACCTATTAGATAAGCAACCAAGTTTGCTTCATCTTCTCTGGCCACACCCATTTGATGCGAAATTTCATGACAAGCTACAAATGGCAATACCCAAGAGGGCAACTTCATATTAACATTGGCTTCGCCACTTAAAGGGTTGTAATAACCTTCTATACCAATTTTACTGATGAGCCAGCCATTAATTACCGGTTTAACTGATGGGATGTTATATTTAAAAAATGGATTCTTTAACGCCAAATCGTGATAATCTGCCACGGCTTTTTCTCGAAGCATATTGATATCATAACTAAGCTTAGGAGAAACTTGGGGTTGAAGTTTATTTAATTTATCAATGAAATAATTTCCTAAACCTATTAATTCTTTAACGTCATATTTTTTATCGCTGATATTCAGCTGCTTGGTTATGCTTGGTCTTGAATAATTTAAACCCCAAAGCAATTTAAAGCTAATATAGAAGATCAGCAATGTATTAAGGATATAAATAGGAATGGTGAGTTTGTCTGTCTTTTGCCAACGTTTCTTTTTAACTCTCAAGAAAAATTTAACAATTAGTCTTAGAAGATAAAGTATCAGTAAGCCATATAAAATATCTCCTAGTGCAAAAGGAAATAACGACGATATCCATCTTAAAACAGAAGAGGTAATTGGATAAAA
>SEDG01000578.1 GCA_004295885.1 Pedobacter sp.
TTAGCATTAAAGCTGGCTAAACCTAAAATTGAAACTAGAATAATTGAAAAAGAAGTTTTCATAAACAGAGTTGATGAATTTAAATTCAATAGAGCAGCTGCTGATAATTTAGGATTAAGTGACAGAGAAATTGAAGTGCTACAACTAATGGCAAATGGTCTTAGTAATCAAGAAATTGCCGACAAATTATTTATTTCCTTAAATACAATCAAAACGCACATAAGCAGAATTTTTGAAAAGATGAATGTAAAACGCCGAACTCAAGCGATAGAACTAGCCAAAAACCTATCCATCATCTCTTACTGATTTCATACTTTAGTATTAATCTAGTGTAGTTTTCACAAATTCATACTAAAGTATGAATGGAATTAAATTGCCTCAAACTTACTTTGTGTTCATAAACTAAATTATCAAAACATGAAAAAGAACATTTTAATTTTCGGTCTAATCTCAGGCCTTATCGTAAGTGGGTTAATATCCATAACTGCAATTTGTTATAGCAAGCAAGATTTTGAAGGCAATATGGTACTAGGATTTACCGTAATGATATTAGCTTTCATTTTCGTTTTTGTTGGCATAAAAAATTACAGGGATAAGTTCAACAACGGAAATATCACCTTCGGGAAAGCATTACAAATTGGGTTGTCAATCTCATTTATAGCTTCTACAATGTATGTTATTACTTGGTTAATCGCCTACTATAATTTTATGCCCGATTTTATGGATGTCATGACTGCGCAAAGTATTGAAAAGATAAGATTAAATAAAGAGCTCACCACAACAGAAATGAACGAGCAAATTGCAGGTATTAAAAACATGAAAGACCTTTATAAAAGCCCGATAATGGTAGTTTTATTAACTTATATGGAAATTTTGCCTGTCGGAATAATCGTGACACTTATCAGTTCATTGATCCTTAAGAGAAAACAAAAACAAGATTTGAATTTTGCTTAATCCACTAATTAGAAGCGCAAAACCAGTGCAAAACAATAAATTTGCTCACGTTTTGCGCTTTTACGCTTCGCATTCCCGAAGAATCGGGACAGGCAGTTATTCTTCCTCGTTCTAGGGTAACGCTGCAACTGGGGCTATTTGGCAAAAACAGTACGAAAATTGGCAGTTTGCTAGATGCAGATACTTTGTTGCTAAACCTGACAGAAGCGACGGCCCCGAATTATCAATGAGGGCTACAGCGAATGGCAGGACTACAGTCAACCATAATGTAGAAACTTCGTTTTCCAAATCATTACTGGTATTTTTTGAATTTTTAAGTCTTTCTATATCACTCTTAATTTTATTTGAAAGGTAAATGATGTAAATTGCAAGAAATTCAAACAAATGAGCGAGACGAATACAATTCCAGAATTTAAAGACTTTAAAACATTTTACAAAAAAGCAGTTGAGCCTTTAAAAAAAGCTAACATTGGTTATATCAGATTAGATGGTAAAATGCAAGGTGGCACTCGAAACGTGTTCGCTTATTTTTGGTACAAAGATAAAAAGTGGAAAGTAAATGCCGATACTTACATCGATAGACTTAAAATTGCTTTCGAGGAATTTGATAAATCTGAAGAGCCATTTGTTATCAAGCCATTAAGAGATTACAAAGGTGAAACACTTTCGATAAAAGGCCAACCCATTAGAAACGCAAAGTTTAACGTGTTTTTAGTCGTTTAAAGTTCAATTACTTCACCTTTTTCTGGAATAGTTACATTATAGCCTTCGTCTTTTAAGGCAGTAGATAATAATTCCATACTTTTTGTTTCACCATGAACCAAGAAAACTCTCTTCAACTTGGTTAAATCTTGATTTTTAACTGTATCAACCAAATCTTGATGGTCTCCGTGTCCACTTAATAGGTCAGTTTTTTTGATGGAAGCATAAACCATTAAATCTCTATTTCGTAAACGGATGATAGGGTCGCCACGTAAAAGTCGGTCTCCTAGCGTACCTTTTGCGCAAAA
>SEDG01000579.1 GCA_004295885.1 Pedobacter sp.
TAACTATCAACCAGAAAATTATGCAACAACCATTTGATATAGAAATAGGAGATGTTAACTACGCCATTTTTCCAGAGGGAAATGATACTTATGTAGTTTTTAAAGATGGAAAAGAATATGTTCAAATTCAAAAGGACACAGCAGAACAATGGCTAAAATTTGATAAGGAAACAGCTTTGCCCTTATTTGATTATGATGAAGAAATTAATCAAATAGGAAAGCAAATTGAAGCTTATATAGCAAATCCTGCAGAAGAGCAAGAAGACGAGGATTTAGATTAAGTTGGCAGAGCAGGATGCGTAAATTATTAAAGAAACTATTTGGTTCGTTCGTTATCAGAATGGCGAATAAATACGCATCCAATCCTAAAAAGGAACGTGTTCATGAAGCACTAACCAATCTTTTTAACGATATTATGGTTAATCGTGGCAAGAAAGGTTTGTTGCTTGATTTTCACGACAAACAACCCTATATTATTTTTTCTGACCAACATAAGGGGGCCAAGAACTATGCTGATGATTTTAATTTCGGCAGGAAGAATTACCTTGCTGCTTTAGCTTATTATAACCTGCAAAAGTTTACATTGGTTAGTTTAGGTGATAGCGAAGAGTTGTGGGAAAATTCTTTGGAAGCCGTAAAAAAACATAATAAAGACACTTTCATTCTCGAAACCGAATTTCTGAAAAGAGACGCCTTCATCAAGATATTTGGCAATCATGATTTGTATTGGGATAACGACCCATTGGCTTCTTTTCAGCTCGAGAAAATCTATGGGTCGAAAGTTAAAATCTATGAGGGATTAATACTTCAAACGTTAATTGGTAATAACCAATTGCAAATCTTCTTAACCCATGGCCATCAAGGCGATTTGCAAAGCGACGGCAATTGGTTTAGCAAATGGTTTGTCTCAAGGGTTTGGGCTCCGCTACAAGCTTATCTTCAAGTTAATCCGAATACGCCAGCATTTAATAATCAGCTCAAATCTAAACACAACCAGTTTATGTATGAGTGGGCAGCTGCACAACAATCAGTTTTGATTACTGGTCATACACATCAGCCTGTTTTTAATTCGTTAACGCATTTAGAAAGGCTTTACATCAATTTAGATTACGCTAGGAAAAATAAGGATGAAGCTGCAATTGAAAAGATTGAAGAACAGATGCGTAAAGAAAGGATTTATGGAGCTGAAATGCCAAACTTCACTGCACTGACGTCTAATTATTTTAACAGCGGCTGTTGTTGTTTTAGTGATGGAGATATTACAGGGATAGAAATTACCGAAGGCAAAATCCGATTAATTAAATGGGCGTATGCCAGTGGGGAAGAGCCAAAGAGAATATTATTAGAAGAGGCTGATTTATCAACATTAATTACTGAAGTTTAACAAATATGGACGAATCATTCTACATCAAAGTTAACGGCATCGTTTACGAAGTTATCCCCGAAGAAGGGAGCACATTTACCATTTTTAAATTTGATGCAGAGTATATGCAAATACTTCGCAACAAAAACAATAAATGGATGCGCATCGACTACAAAACGGATGAACCTATTTTAGAAGAAAATAAAGAAGTAGAAGATGTGGGCAGGTTGATTGATAGGTATTTGAAGAATTAGGTTCTTTTTACCTCTACCTTCTTCCATTCTTCGGCTAAATGTTTCGGCTCTATATTTTCACTGTATTGCTGTTCGAGATGTTAGCGAAGCGCATCTCCAACTGAAGATAAAAAGGGATTTGTAATCCCGATTAACTTTCCATAACCAAATCTAACTTCCCTTTCCTTGTACCATAATAATCTCCGCAACTACTATAGGGATATTCTTCTTCCTTTTCCACTAGCCCAGCCCTAACGGGATTTAAGTGTATATAATTCAATTTAGTTTCAAATAAATCGACAGTAAATATTTCTTCACCGTGATAGCCGTCTTGCCAGAATGAGATTTCTTCTTCCTTAACTAA
>SEDG01000580.1 GCA_004295885.1 Pedobacter sp.
GCCCAGTAATTCATCTGAATGTTGATGTTATTATGGTAATCGCTTGCCCAAGCTGGTTTATTACTGTTGTTCCACAAGCCTTGCAAATTGGCCGGAAGTCCGCCAGGTCTAGAAGAACTTATCAAAAGATAACGACCATATTGAAAAAGCAATTCTTCTAAGTCGGGGTCTTTTATTCCTGTGGCATATTTTTTTAACCTTGCATCAATTGGAAGACTCAGTTGTACTTCATCGGTGTCGCCAATATTAATAGTAGCTGCAGTGGTTAGTTTGCTGATATCCTTTAGATGCCTATTTAACAGCTTAACATAGCCCAATTGTTTTGCAGCTGCTAATTCCTTCTCTATTCTCGGCATTGGTTCATCGCCTCTCCAACCTAAATTGTAGCTGGCCTTGTAATTGGTTCTTGCATCCAAATAAAAGGTAATCGAATTACAATTTTTAAAGCTAATCGTACTACCATCCATATCAACAACGCCGCCATCTTGAACAAATTTTAACTTGGCCGCGTACTTTAATTGATTAGGCATTTCTCCAACGAAACTCAACCCATCTTTACTTGCAGTACTAACTGCACCTTGTGCTGAGCTCATTGATACCTTACCCGATAAAATTCCTTTTTTGCTCGTAGTGTAGCGAAAAACTATGACTTGATCAGGATAACTGGCAAAAGCCTCGCGAGTATAGGTAACTCCATTGACCTCAAAAGTGGTGGTATGTACACCAGTGCTGACATTTAATTCTCTACGGTAGCTTTTAGTTTCACCCATTTGATCAAAATCGATGATGAGCTCTCCAAAGTTTCGGTAAGAACCAAAACCATGATCGCCAGTCTCATATTCGCCATCCCAATTGTTATCGCCAGACCAAAGACTTTGTTCATTAAACTGGATGCGTTCTGTTTTAACACCTCCATAAAACATAGCTCCCATACGCCCATTGCCTATGGGTAATGCTTCTCTCTCCCATTTTTCTGCAGGTTTCTGGTACCATAGCTTGTTTTTATTTCCTGTATCAGCTTTAGCTGAAATAATGCTTAAAAACAATAAAACGAAAGTTAGCGCTTTGAATTTTTTCATCCTTTAATTTAAATAATACGTTAAAGCTACACAAACGTTTGTTTTGATGAGTACAATTGCTGATTAATGACTCCCATTTAATGCTGTTATTAAAACTTCATTTAATCGCTTGTTATAAACTTTTAAGCCCGAAACCAAACCATAAACTTTAGTTTTCGCATCGCCTAACTCGCTTAAGGGAAAAATAAGGGTTTGCATACTACTTATTTTATCTTTTGTATTGGCGAAACTTAGTTTTTTACCTTCCATTTTTTGGATTAGCTTTCCATCAACATATAGCCAAGTCCCTTTTTCATTGCCGGTAATTACAATTTTATAGGTCTTATTTTGTTCAAAGACAAAGTCGAAAAGATCAGTGTAGTTTTCTCTGCTAAAACCTAACTTCACCCCATCTACGTTTGATAAAAACACCCTAGCATTTGCAGATTTAAACAGCGTAACATCAGCATTGCTTCCTGTCGCAGGTTTTAACGTAAAGGCAACTGAATAGGGATAACCGATTTCTTGTAAAGGCAAATGAATTAATTTGGCACTTTTATCTAATAAATCTTTCTTTAAAACTAAAGAATCACCAGTGGCTGAAGGGACAATCGCTCGCATATTTAGTCCTGTACCCTCACCTATTTTAATGCTGTTTTTAGCGAAGCTATTCCAGTCTGACTGCGCTGTTTGTCCGGTCCACATTTTCTCTGCCAACACTTGCATGGCAGGAAAAACTCTCTGATGAACATCTTTCATGGTAATCCCATTTCCTACGTGATCATTCCAAACCGCAAACATCCCTCCCCTAATTTTAGGATGCCCCATTAAAAAGGTTACATTACCAATTTGATTTGGCTCCCAATTTTGGTAAAGGCGTTTTACATTTAAAAAATC
>SEDG01000581.1 GCA_004295885.1 Pedobacter sp.
CTTCATTCTTATCAGTTGCTAAACAATTTAGATGGTAGAGGAAATGGAATTGATGCCGCCTTCAACTATCAGCTAGGTTTTAAAAAGGATAAAAATCGCTTGTTAACTTTTTCTTATCGTTATTATGATTTTAGCAACAGTCAATATAACAATGTTGATGTACTGAACCAGATTATCGATAACACTAACCCATCTTTAACCGCTTTAAAAGATTACCAACAAGAAAATACAGGAGGTTCATCTGAACAAACAGCGCAGATTGATTTAGTATATCCATTAAAAAAGGTAACGATTGAAGCTGGCGTAAAGGCTATCCTGAGAGATAATAGCAGTAATTTTGAGTTTCTTTCAGTTAATACTGCTGGTGATTTTGTATTAGATGCAACTAGGTCTAACAATTTCGATAATAAACAGAACGTATACGGAATTTACAACACCTACCAGTTTAACATTCAAAAATGGGGTGTAAAAACAGGGGTTAGAGTAGAACAAACAGATATTAAACTGGGCAATCAAATTAATAACAACTCTATAAATTTTATTCCTTCAATCTCTGTTAACCGTAAATTTAAAAACAATAGCAGTATCAACTTTGGTTTTACTTCTAGAATTCAAAGACCAGGTATCAATCAACTTAATCCTTTTGTAGACCGTTCAAATCCCAATTTCGAGTCTTCGGGTAATCCAGATTTGAAACCAATGATTGGGCAGAGTTTTGAAGCTACCTACAGTAGATTCAAAAAAGCCACATTAAACATCGGTTTTAGAGCAATCATTATCGATAACTTAATTATGCCTCAAGTATCTACCGACCTTTCAACAAATATTACCCGCACAAGTTTCGCCAATACAGGTGGTGCAAAATTATTGGGATTAAACGTTAATGTAAATTATCCTTTCACACCTAAATTAAGGTTAGCACTTGGTGCAATGGGCAATTACGGAATGGTACACGGCGAAGTTAATGGTGTTAAAATTGACAAAAACGGCTTAATGAGAAAAGCTTTTACCTCACTAACTTATCGTGCTAGCAAAACTTTACAAGCTACAGGTAGCGTTAACTACAACGGACCAGGCCTTTCTTTACAGGGGACTACAAACTCTTTTGTTGCAAGTTCATTCAGTGTAAACAAGGATTTTTTCAATAATAAATTGACTGTTTCATTTGCAGCAAACAATGCCTTTAGCAAATACAGAAAAGCGATTAACTATACTACTGGACCAAACTTTACACAAGAAAGTTATAACCAAAACTATCAGCGTAATTTCACAACAAGTATTAACTATCGCTTTGGTAAACTAAAAGATGCCATTAAGAAAAACAAAAAAGGAATTAGTAATAACGACGTTTCTGAAGGTTCAAATCTATAACGCTCACCATCAAACAAAAAACAGATGACCGATAATTATATTATCAAAACAACAGGTCTGGAGCATTCCCATGCCAAAGGCTCAAAAACGCTAACCAATATTAACCTTGAAGTAAAAAAAGGAGACATTTATGGTTTCCTCGGACCAAATGGAGCTGGAAAAACCACCACGCTACGCTTACTGCTGGGCCTAACTAGAATCCAAACTGGAAAAATTGAAGTATTTGGTCAGGAGTTTAGCTCAAACAGATTAGATATCTTAAGAAAAGTTGGTTCATTGATTGAAAATCCATCATTATATGGACATTTAAGAGCAAATGAAAACCTAGAAGTATACCGTGAAATATATGGTGCATCAAAGGCTAGAGTTGCTGAGGTACTTAAGATTGTTGGACTGGAAAACACAGGGAAGAAAAAGGTAAAATCTTTTTCATTAGGAATGAAACAACGTCTTTCTGTTGCACTTGCCTTGTTGCCAAATCCTGAACTGTTAATTTTAGATGAGCCTGCAAACGGACTAGACCCTACTGGGATTATTGAGTTGAGGGAATTGGTTAAGAAACTAAACAAGGAAGAAGG
>SEDG01000582.1 GCA_004295885.1 Pedobacter sp.
GGAACTTTTAAAACAATTTGGATTACCATTTAAAAATCAAAAAACAGAGCAATAATGGCAAAAGAAGGTGTAAAAGCTCGCGAAATTAAGCGCCAAAAATTGGTTGCTAAATATGCAGACAAACGTGCAGAATTAAAAGCTGCAGGTGATTACGAAGGATTAGATAAGTTACCAAAAAACTCTTCAGCTGTGCGTTTGCACAACCGTTGTAAGTTAACTGGTCGTCCTCGTGGATATATGCGTACTTTCGGTATATCAAGGGTATTATTCCGCGATATGGCTTTAGCAGGAAAAATTCCTGGAGTTAGAAAAGCTAGCTGGTAATAAAGAAGTTATAAGTTTGGAGTTATAAGTTGTAAGTTGTATTTTTGCAGCCCTTACAGCTTATAGCTCTTTAGCGTATAGCATAGATTAGAATTTTAACCGATAGCAGGTCCCAAAGCCGGGTGGCAGCAAGGATACCACTATCACAATTATAGAATAATGAATACAGATCCAATAGCAGATTACCTGACAAGGGTAAGAAATGCCATCAAGGCAAATCATAGAATCGTTGAGATTCCTGCATCAAACCTTAAAAAGGAAATCACAAAAGTACTTTTTGACAAAGGTTACATCGCAAACTACAAGTTTGAAGACACAACTACTCAAGGCGTTATCAAAATCGCTTTAAAGTACAATGCAATTACTAAAATCTCGGCAATCCGTACGTTAACTCGTATCAGCAAACCAGGTTTAAGACAATATGCTGGTGTTGAAAACATGCCAAGAGTATTAAATGGTTTAGGTATAGCAATCTTATCTACTTCTAAAGGTGTAATGACCGATAAAGAAGCAGCCAAATTAAACATTGGCGGTGAGGTATTGTGTCACGTTTATTAATTAGGAGGATAGCACAATGTCAAGAATAGGAAAAAATCCAATTAATGTACCTGCAGGTGTAACTATAACAGTTTCTAAAGAAAATTTAGTAACAGTTAAAGGACCAAAAGGAGAATTAACTCAAGCAGTAGATGCTGATATCATTTTAACTCAAGAAGATGGCGTATTCACTGTAAGTCGTCCAACTGAGCAAAAAAGACATAAAGCCTTACATGGTTTATATCGTTCTTTAATCAATAACATGGTTGTTGGCGTAACAGATGGTTTTAAAATAGAACAAGAATTAGTTGGTGTGGGTTACCGTGCTACTAACCAAGGTAATACTTTGGATCTAGTTTTAGGTTATTCTCACCATTACGTATTCCAGTTACCAGAAGAGATTAAAGTAACCACCACATCTGAAAAAGGTCAGACTCCTAAAATCATTTTAGAGAGTATTGATAAACAATTGATAGGTCAAGTAGCAGCGAAAATCCGTTCGTTACGTACTCCTGAGCCATATAAAGGTAAAGGTATCAAGTTTGTTGGTGAAATATTAAGAAGAAAAGCAGGTAAATCAGCTTCTAAAAAATAATTAAAATGGCAGGAAAAAAATTATCTCGTAGAGATCGTATAAAAAAAGGTATCAGAAAAAGACTTATTGGATCTGAAAGCCGTCCACGTTTATCAGTTTATAGAAGCAATAAAGGTATTTATGCTCAAATCATTAATGATGTAACTGGTAGTACAATAGTTTCAGCATCATCTTTATCTAAAGATTTTACTGGTAAAGGAAACAAATCTGATCAGTCAATCGCAGTAGGCAAGTTAATTGCTGAAAAAGCAATTGCAGCTGGTGTGAAGGAAGTTGTTTTCGACAGAAATGGTTACTTATACCATGGTCGTGTTAAATCGTTGGCAGAAGGTGCTCGCGAGGCTGGTTTAGTATTTTAATCTAAGAAATAGGATAAGATGTCAACTATCAATATAAAAAGAGTTAAGACTAGCGAAATCGAATTGAAAGATCGTTTAGTTAGCATACAACGTGTTGCCAAAGTAACCAAAGGTGGTCGTACTTTCAGCTTCGAAAGATCGTTTAGTTAGCATACAACGTGTTGCCAAAGTAACCAAAGGTGGTCGTACTTTCAGCTTCTCGGCCATTGTGGTTGTTGGAGATGAGAACGGGATCGTAGGATACGGACTTGGTAAAGCGAAAGAGGTAACTGAGGCGATTGCTAAAGGTATCGACGACGCGAAAAAGAACCTGGTAAAGGTTCCATTGTTAAACGGTACTGTTCCTCATGAGCAAATCGGTAAATTCTCAGGTGGTTTTGTATTGATCAAACCAGCTGCAGTAGGTACTGGAGTAATTGCTGGTGGTGCGATGCGTGCTGTTTTAGAGAGTGCTGGAGTACATAACGTACTAGCAAAATCAAAAGGTTCATCAAACCCACACAACGTGGTAAAAGCAACTGTTGATGCTTTAACTAAAATGCGTGATGCTTATACAGTAGCGCAACACCGTGGTGTAGATTTAAACAAAGTTTTTAACGGATAACATTATGGCTAAGATTAAAATAACCCAGGTAAAAAGCGTTATCGACAGAAGCGAGCGCCAAAAAAGAACAATGCAGGCCTTAGGTTTAACTAAATTGAACCAGTCTGTTGAGGTAGAAGCTAACGGTGCCATCATTGGTATGGTTCGTAAAGTGAATCACTTAGTTGCTATAGAGAGTATATAAGTATGGGGGTTGTAAATGTGGAATATAATTCTACATTTGCAACCGCTATATAATTTTGTTTAACCGTTGTCCCTGATTAGTGAAAGCGAAGGGCAACACAATAAGTTTCAAAAATGAACTTAAGTAATTTAAAACCTGCAGTAGGTTCTACTAAAAATAGTAAGAGAATAGGTCGTGGTACTGGTTCTGGTCGTGGTGGTACTTCCACTCGTGGTCACAAAGGTGCTGGATCTCGTTCAGGTCACTCAACCAAAATTGGTTTTGAAGGTGGTCAAATGCCATTACAACGTCGTGTACCTAAAGTTGGTTTCAAACCAATCAACCGTGTTGAGTATGTAGGCGTTAACCTTGACGTTTTACAAGAACTTGCTGAAAAACACAACTACACTACTATCGATTTTGCTGCCTTGCAACAACATGGTTTAGCATCGAAAAACGACTTAGTTAAAATCTTAGGTCGTGGTGAAGTTAAATCTAAAATAGAAGTTAAAGCACATGCTTTTTCTGCTAGCGCACAAAAAGCAATTGAGGCTGTTGGAGGCTCAATCGAAAAATTGTAATTAATGAAGAAGCTGTTTACTACTTTAAGTAACATTTGGAAAATCCAGGAATTGAAAGAGCGT
>SEDG01000583.1 GCA_004295885.1 Pedobacter sp.
GTCAAGTTTAAAAAGCCTTTATTCATTTTAGAAAGCGCATTAACTACTGCGTTTTCGTAAAAGCTTGATTTCGATTTAGTTAAATAGAGCGTTGACATTGAGTTATTTTAATTTTGTTTTATAAGGCTTATATACGTCTTTTTGTAAATCTTGGTTTGCAGCCTTTGGATGATATTTTATTTTCTTTAACCACAACTTGAAAGCTTGAAAATGGATTAGCCACATTATTCTAAGAGGTATCATAGGGATAGCAAAGAAATAACGCAACATACTCGTATTCGTTAAAGCTCTTTTTTCACCTTTCAAAGTACTAATAAAAAACCGATTTCCCTCTTTATCATAGTCATCTATCTTAATGTCCAATTTTTCTGTCGGAATAACGAGATTAAAGTCGAAAGAATCATCTAAATCTATAAACGGAGATACGTAGAAGTGTTTTTGAATTCTCTGTTTAAATATATTTCCATCAAGCTCATCCTTCCCAAAAAAGAACATTTTCATTTCGTGGTAAGTATTGCTAATTTCTGCTACTGCGCAAAGCGGATGGTTATTTTCATCAAAACAGAAGTAAAAAGAAACAGGGTTGAAGTTATAGCTAAGCACCGATAAGTTAGTCAACAACATAATTTTACCGTTACCAATCTCCACATTGTGGGATTTTAGATAAGTTGTGATTTGCTGTTTTGTTGAGATTTGTTTTGAGATGTGAGATGTGAGATTTGAGATATTAGACCCAGTATCTTTGCTCATTGCTCTTTGTTCTTTATTCTTTGCTCTTTGTTCCTTACTCTCTAATACCAGATGATTCTTATCCCTAAAACTGAATAAATTGAATTTATTATAGCTAAACCAGCGAAGTTTTTTATGCAGCGTTTCAATATCATCTAAATCGATATAGAACATATATACATTGTACCAGAAACTGTGCTTCTTAGGCGCTAACCTATGATGCATCACTTTGGCGGAATATATGGAGGAAGTTAAGTTCATTTTTTCTTTTGTCGTCATTGCGATACCGATTCTTCATCGGTAGAAGCAATCTTTTCTGCTAGATAGATTGCTTCGTCGTTCTTCCTCGCAATGACGAATTATAATATTTTACACAAATCCACCGCACTTTTATAAGCATCCTCGTGGAAACCATATTTAAAATAACTGCCACAGTAATAAATAGGTCCCGTTTCATTCAATTTATGAAGTTCTTCTTGAGCCTGCATTGCAGGAACATCGAATAAGGGATGCTCGTATGCAATTTCCTTAATTATTTTGC
Organism: Pedobacter sp.; assembly: GCA_004295885.1. GTDB lineage: Bacteria > Bacteroidota > Bacteroidia > Sphingobacteriales > Sphingobacteriaceae > Pedobacter. Next base: position 1,271 of record SEDG01000583.1, read on the forward strand.
TTTTATCCAGCGTAGCTGAAGGATTGATAGAAACAAAATAATCAACCTTATCTGAAACGCCTTGCAATTTGTTCATCCAATAAATGGTACTCGGAACCAATGTTTCTCCTTGTTTTTCTACTCGGTAATTCCAACTGCTCCAAGCTAACTTTTTCTTAGGCATTTGCTTTTTGTCAGTATGTAAAATTGCAGTATTAGGCTGATATTTAAATTTAGAGAGTAACCTTTCCTCATCGTCGGTTTTATTTTTTACAATTTGATAAGTTTGGTTCGCGTGACTTGCCATAATCACTTTATCAAACTCTATTTCCTCTCCTTTTGAAGTCGTGACTAAAACCTTCCCGTTTTCCAATCGCAATACACTGGCAATTTTGGTGTTAATTCTAATGTTGTTTCTAAAAGGTTCAATCAATTTTTCACGGTAAGCTTGACTCCCATTATGCAAGGTATACCATTGGTGTTGGGTATCTAAACCTAAAAAGCCGTGATTTTTAAAAAAGCGAATGAGTGATACAGCCGGAAAATCTAAAATCTGTTCCATCGGGGTAGACCATACGGCAGAACTCATCGGAATGAGGTATTTCCAAACCATATCTTCCCCATAACCAAATTCTTTTACATATTGTCCGAGAGAATAATCGGCAAATTTTGGGTCGTCTAAAATGGCTACACTTTC
>SEDG01000584.1 GCA_004295885.1 Pedobacter sp.
ACAGAACTGAGAAAAATGTTTCCTGAAATTAACAGCAAAATAGTAATACCAAAATCTAGTAGATCTTTTAACTAAGCAGATGAAAAACAAGAAGAATTTAAGAATAGTTTTACTGCTAGCCATGGTTGCTTTAAACATTGGTTGTGACCAAGTTTCAAAATCAATAATTAGAAATAAAGTTGATTATAATGAGAATATCAACATTATTAAAGATCATTTTATTATTACCAAGGTAGAAAACACAGGTGCATTTTTGAGTGCTGGCAACAACTTACCAGATGCAGTTAGATTCATCCTGCTAAGTATTTTGCCCATTATTGTTTTGGGCTATGCGTTGTTCTACTTGCTTTATAAAATCAATTTGCCAAGAACTATACAAATTGGCATGTGCTTTTTAATCGGCGGAGGAATTGGTAATGTTTACGACCGGATTATTTATGGCTCAGTAACCGATTTCCTTCACATGGACTTTGGCTTATTCAGAACAGGAATTTTCAATCTTGCCGATGTTTCTATCATGATTGGCATAGGAACGTTACTTGTTAATGCCATAAAAGAAAAAATATATGTTCAAACACCTATAAATCAATAAGTTGAAATTATTTTTTATATTTGATCTTCACCTATAAAAAATAAAATATGGCTATCCAAAATCAACAACCAGAAGAAGAAAAAAGCTTTTTTGACAACTTATCAGATAAGTTTGAGGAGATCAAAGACAAAGCAGAAGATCAGTTTGAAATACTAAGAGACCAGGCAGAAGAAAAGTGGGATGAACTTAGTGAAGAAGCTAAAAAGGTAGCACTCGAAGCAAAAATAAAACTTACTGAGCTAAAAGATAAAGCCGAGGATAAGTGGGAGGATTTAACTGATGGTGAAGAGCCAAAAACTGAAAACAAAGTTTAATTTTTTTAATCAAGAAGCCTAATTTACGTTAGGCTTCTTTGTTAATCCATGTACTTTCCTACAATTGGCATTCTCCTACCCATTCCAAATGCTTTTGGAGACACCCTTAAAATTGGTGGCGTTTGATATCTTTTAAACTCTGCCAAGTTTACCATTTTCAAGACTCTTTTCACTAAAGCTTCATCAAATCCTTGGGCAATAATTGCTTTAGAACCTTTTTGCATCTCTATATGTTGGAATAAAATTTTATCAAGAATATCGTAATCTGGCAAAGAATCAGAATCTTTTTGATCTGGCCTTAACTCTGCAGATGGTGGTTTAACAATTGTATTTTCGGGAATAATCTCGCCATCCTTATTAATATATCTCGCCATCTCAAAAATTTGAGTTTTATATACATCGCCGATTACACCAATTGCGCCACACATATCGCCATATAAAGTTCCATAACCAACAGCACACTCACTTTTATTAGAGGTATTTAATAAAATGTAACCAAACTTATTAGACATCGCCATTAAGATAATTCCTCGGCAACGAGCCTGAATATTCTCCTCTGTTAAATTTAAAGGTAAACCAGCAAAAGCACTAGCCATCATGTTATCGAAAGCATCAGCAGCTTCTTTTATCTCTATAATTTCGTGTTTACAGCCAATGTTGTTAACCAAATCCAAGGCATCTTTTATAGAGTGGTCTGAAGAATATTTTGAAGGCATCAAAACCGCCATTACGTTTTCTGCACCCAATGCCCTACAAGCCAAGGCGCAAACTATAGCCGAATCAATTCCGCCAGATAAACCTAAAACTGCTTTACTGAATCCCGATTTTTTGAAGTAATCTTGAATACCTAAAATCAAAGCGTCGTGTATCTGACTGATGTCGCTTGCTCTTTCTGGCGCTGGATATTTATTTTTTACATTTTGAATCTCATCCAAATCAAATACCTGAAGGTCTTCCTCAAAATATTTCATTTCTGCTTTCACTTCCCCAGCTTCATCAAACACTAAAGAGCCACCATCGAAAATAATCTCGGTTTG
>SEDG01000585.1 GCA_004295885.1 Pedobacter sp.
GACAATATTTTAAGTCAGAAATCTAATAACTATTTAGCGGCCGTATTTTTTGATAAACAAAATTTAGGGGTTGCTTTTTGCGATATCTCTACAGGGGAATTTTTAGTTGCCCAAGGCAATGCCGAATATATAGATAAGCTTTTGCAAGGTTTTAGACCTACGGAAGTTGTGTTTCAGAAAAGTAAACGCCAAGAATTTTTAAATTTATTTGGCGATAAATTTTACACCTATACGCTTGATGATTGGGCATTTACCAACGATTATGCGAATGAAATATTAACTAAACATTTTGAAGTTAATTCGTTAAAAGGTTTCGGAGTTGATAAATTACAGGCTGGAATTGTAGCTGCAGGGGTTGTGCTGTACTATCTGGGAGAAACCGAACATCGTAATCTACAGCACATTTCTTCTATTTCTAGATTGGAAGAAGACCGTTACATGTGGTTGGATAGATTTACCATTCGCAATTTAGAATTGGTAAGTACCGCGAACGATAATGGCGTAACCTTATTTGATGTTTTAGACCAAACATCCACTCCAATGGGAGCAAGGATGTTGCACAAGTGGATCATCATGCCGCTTAAAGAATTAAAACCAATCCAAGAACGTTTGGGTATGGTTGAATATTTGGTTAATCATGACGATTTATTAGAGGAATTTTTAAGTCACATCAAACCTATTGGAGATTTAGAAAGGTTGATTTCCAAGGTTGGTTTGCAAAAAGCATACGCATAAAGATAAAGTTCCAGAAAGCTGGATTCGCAAGCAGACTCTGGTTAACGCAGAGCGATACATTACACCAGAACTTAAGGAATACGAAGAACAGATTTTAGGAGCCGAAGAGAAAATTCAGGCAATAGAGGTTCGTTTATACAACGAACTGATGTATCAGGTTTCGCATTACATCAAACCTATCCAGCTTAATGCTTATTTAATTGCACAGCTAGACGTTTTGCTTTGTTTTGCTCAATTGGCAGTTAAAAATCACTATGTTAAACCTGATTTAAACAATAAAAAGGAATTAGATATAAAAGGCGGTCGCCATCCAGTAATTGAAAAGCAGTTGCCAATTGGGCAAGAATATATAACCAATGATGTTTTCCTGGATGACGATACTCAACAAATCATCATCATTACTGGTCCGAATATGTCTGGTAAGTCGGCAATTTTAAGGCAAACCGCTTTAATTGTTTTAATGGCTCAGATGGGTTGTTTTGTTCCCGCGAAGGCTGTAAACATCGGTTTGATAGATAAGATTTTTACTCGTGTTGGTGCTTCAGATAATCTATCATCTGGAGAAAGTACGTTCATGGTAGAAATGAATGAAACGGCAAGTATCTTAAATAATATATCAGACAGAAGTTTAATTTTATTGGATGAAATTGGTCGTGGTACAAGTACTTACGATGGTATTTCTATCGCTTGGGCAATTGCAGAGTTTTTACACGAACATCCTACAGCGAGACCGAAAACCTTATTTGCAACTCATTATCACGAATTAAATGAGTTGGAAAACACAATGGGACGCATCAAAAACTTTAACGTAACGATTAAGGAAATGAGCAACAAGGTGATTTTCTTGCGTAAGTTAGTTCCAGGTGGAAGTGAACATAGTTTTGGTATTCATGTGGCAAAAATGGCTGGTATGCCATCTAAATTGATTAATCGCGCTAACGAAATATTAAAAAGATTAGAGATTGATAGAACCGAAGGACAAAGTATAAAAGACAGCATTAAAAAGGTTCAAAATCAGGCTTATCAATTACAAATGTTTGCCATTGATGACCCTGTTTTAGTTAAAATCAGGGATACGCTAAATAACTTGGATGTAAACGTTTTAACACCTGTTGAAGCTTTACTTAAATTGGATGAGATACAAAGATTGATAAAAACATAGCATGAAAAATTTTAGAATAAATTGTTTTATTGCTGCATTGTTGCTATTGTTCCTTTCATCCTGTGGTTCTAGGAAATATCCTGTAAAGACAGAGAATAAAGCTTCGAAGGCTGCAGATGCGATGGCCGCTTTAAAAAGTAAAGATTTATATCGTTTCATAACAGATTGGACTGGCGTTAAATATCGTTTAGGCGGATTGGATAAAAAGGGAATTGATTGCTCTGGTTTTGCTTTGTTGTTAGAAAAAGATATTTATGGACGTTCGTTACCAAGACGTTCAAAAGACCAAGCGGAAGCTATAAAGAAAAAAAGCCAAAATAATTTAGAGGAAGGTGATTTGATATTTTTCTCTTTCGGCGGTACTGAAGTAGACCATGTAAGGTTTTATCCTGATTTTTATGACACCAACCTGCGACCATTGCATCGCTTATGAACCTAGAGTTAGTGCTTTAGATAAAAAATATAAGGTAAAAGGTTATCCTTTAGTGGCTATTGGTCCTTATGGAGATGACCCCATTAAATATCCATTTGATGCTATGCCGGCAATGAAAAAATTGGCAAAGGAGAAGGATTTCAAATTTCCTTACCTGTCTGATGATAAGTTTAAATATACTTGGTTATTAGGCATTAAAGAAACGCCAACTGCTGTTGTACTGCAAAAAACCAAAGCTGGTTTTTTAATTAAATATATAGGTAGGATAGATGATGAACAAAATCAAAAGCTAACACCGAAAAACAAATTTGTAGAAAAGGTAGTTGATAAATTGACTCAATCTTAAGAGCAAATGCTTAGAACTGTGATGAGATTTGCATCTATATTATTACTCGTTTGCACATTTAGTTTTGCAAAGGCTCAAGTTAAATTACTAACTTTAAGTGAGTTAGATAAGAGAATTGCGAAAGGGAAAGATACAACATACATAATTAACTTTTGGGCAACTTGGTGCGGGCCCTGTGTTGAAGAGCTTCCGATTTTTGAAAAATTGAAAAAAGAATACTTTAAAACGCCAGTAAAAGTGGTTTTAGTTAGCATGGATTTTAAATCCATGCTTAAATCAGCTGTTATTCCATTTGTTAAAAAACATAAGCTTAAATCTGAAGTGTATGTTATTAACGAGGCCGACCAACAGGCATTTATAGAAAAAGTAGAGAAAAATTGGTCTGGTGCAATTCCTGCTA
>SEDG01000074.1 GCA_004295885.1 Pedobacter sp.
GGTTTAGCGATGGTGAGTTTCAGCCTTCTTTTGATGAATCAATTAGAGGAAGTGATGTTTTCTTGGTTCAATCTACCTATCAGCCGAGCGATAATTTAATGGAACTTTTGTTAATGGTTGATGCCGCAAAAAGAGCATCAGCACATTACATCACGGCAGTTGTTCCTTATTACGGGTTATCCCGCCAGGATAGAAAAGATAAACCACGTGTAGCAATTGGCGCAAAACTGGTAGCTAATTTATTAAAAACAGCAGGTATCCACCGTATTATGACGATGGATTTGCATGCTGCACAGATACAGGGTTTCTTTGATATTCCGGTAGATCACTTAGATGGATCGGTTATTTTTGTGCCCTACATCAAAAGCTTAGGCTTGCAAAACTTAACCATTGCTTCGCCAGATATGGGCGGATCTTACAGAGCTCGTACTTTTGCTAAGTTTTTTAATGCCGAGGTTGTAATTTGTGATAAACGTCGTTTACGTGCCAATGAAATCGAATCTATGTCGATTATAGGTGACGTAACTGGACAAGATATTGTATTGATGGATGATATTTGCGATACCGCAGGTACTTTAGCTAAAGCAGCTGCTTTAATTATGGAAAACGGTGCAAATAGTGTAAGAGCAGTTTGTACGCATGCAGTTTTATCTGGTAAGGCGTACGAAACAATTGAGAACTCGATGTTAGAGGAATTGATTGTAACTGATACTATACCTTTAAAACAGGCAAGCCCTAAAATTAAGGTGCTAAGTACAGCTAAGTTATTTGCAAAGGCAATTGCCAATGTAAATGAGCATGGCTCGATAAGTGACCTGTTTAAGGTGTAGGGATAAACGTTAAGCGTATTGCGGTAAGCGGTTTGAACGCTCAACTCTAATCGCTCAGCGCTAAACGGTAAAGAGAATTTAATTACAAATTTAAATATAACAAAAATGAAAACAATCGCAATTAGCGGTTCTCCAAGAGAGAACGTAGGGAAACGCGATGCTAAAGAGCTTCGCTATGAAGGTAAAGTTCCTGCAGTATTGTATGGTGGTAAAGAGCAAATGCACTTTGCCGTATTAATAACAGACTTAAATGCTGCTATTTTTACTCCAGAAGCTAACTTTTTAGAAATCACTATCGGTGGTACTAAAGTTAAAGCTATCATCAAAGAAGCTCAATTTCATCCATTAACAGATGTTTTATTACACGTAGATTTTCTTCAGTTATTTGACGAGAAAGAAATCACGATGGAAATTCCTGTTAAATTAACTGGAACTTCTCCAGGTGTTAAAATGGGTGGTAAATTAGTTCAAAAATTACGTAAACTACGCGTAAAATCATTGCCTAAAAGTATGCCTCAAGTAGTTGAGGTTAGCATTGCTAAAATGGAAGTTGGAAACTTATTCCGCGTTCGTGATTTGCAAAAAGGTGATTACGTCGTAACTAACACACCAGAAGATACAATCGTTTCTGTAGGTATGTCTAGAGCATTAAAACAAGCAGAAACTGAAGCAGCTAAAGGCAAGTAAGCAATTGGCAGTTTTGAGTTAGCAGTTGCTAAACTATTTAAAGCGGTAAAGGAGAAATTCTTTACCGCTTTTTTTTATCAGGATTTTAGGATTTGCAGGATTTTCAAGATAACAATGCAGCCTATTCGCTTTAGTCTTTTTTGCTTCTTCAGCTTTCTTTCTTTTGCTTTAGTCTTTGGTCTTTCAGCTTTTAGCTTTAAATTTACAAAATGAAATTTCTCATTGTTGGGCTAGGTAATATTGGTCCAGAATACGCTCATACCCGCCATAATATTGGTTTTGACATTGCCGACCAACTGGTAAAAGATTTAGATGGAAGTTTTGAACTTTTAAAACTGGCTTATTATGCTGAAGTAAGTTTTAAAGGCAAAAAGCTACACGTAATTAAACCAACTACTTTTATGAATTTAAGTGGTAAGGCAGTTAATTACTGGATGAAGGACCTAAAGATTGCACCAGAAAATGTTTTAGTTTTGGTTGATGATTTAGCGTTGCCTTTAGGGAAACTAAGAATGAAATTGCAAGGTAGTAGCGCAGGACACAATGGCCTAAAAAGTATTGAAGAACTGTGTGGCGGTCAAAATTATGCTCGTTTACGATTTGGTATCAGCGATAATTTTAGAAAAGGACAGCAAGCGGACTATGTATTAGGTTTGTTTGATAAAGACGAAAAGAAAGAGTTGCCAACTTTGATTAATCGTGGCGTAACGATGATCAAGAGTTTTGTAACCGTCGGCGCTGCCCAAACAATGACATTGTTTAATAAATAACTATTTCCTTACAAAACTTGTAATCTTATCGTATAGCAATTCTGGCTCAAAGGTTTTATTCAATACCTCGTTTGCTCCAGCATCGAGCGCAATTTTTTTATCGCTCTCCATAATAGATGCCGAAAAAGTGATGATTGGAACATTTTCTTTCCCAGGAACTTCTCCATTTCTAATCAAAGCAATAGCCTGTAAACCATTCATTACTGGCATGTAATTATCCATTAATATAAGGTCGTAATCGTTTTCTGACAGTTTCTCAAGTGCTTCCTTGCCATTTTCCACTACATCTGGCACAATCGCCCACTCCTTTAACGTAGCAATTATGAGGTGCTTATTAATTGGGTTGTCTTCTGCAACTAAGATTTTAACATGTTTTAAAGGAGGGAATTGATTGCCTCTCAATGTTTTCGGCTCCTCTTTTTTAGCTTCTTCAACTACTTCATACCAATTAGTGAAGGAGAAAGTACTGCCCTTATTTATTTCACTTTCTACGTTTAATACACCACCTTTTAGTTTGGCTAGATTTTTAACGATCGACAAACCTAAACCAGTTCCGCCAAATTTAAGTGTAGTGTCATCACCCCCTTGTTCAAAAACTTCGAATACTTTGTGAATATTTTCTTTTGGAATACCAATGCCAGTATCGGTAATTGAAAACTTGATACGTTTGTTGTTTCCTTTTTTATCGAGCACTTCGATTTTTAGTTTCACAAATCCTTCATTAGTGAACTTAACAGCGTTACCAATCAGGTTCATTAAAATCTGATTTAATCTCAGCGAGTCAGCTAAAACTACTTTCGGCAATTCTTTATCTAACTCAAGTTTTAGCTCTATGTTTTTCGCTTTTGCCCCAATGCTTAATAAATTAATTACTGCATTGCCCAACTTCTCTAAATCAGTTTCAGTTCTGATGATTTTAAATTTGCCAGCTTCAATTTTCGAAAGATCTAGTACATCGTTAATTATTCCTAATAGAGAGTTAGAAGAAATTTCTAGCAGGTCTATCAGTTCTTTTTGCTCTTCAGATAATGGAGTTTCTAATAATACATTTACTAAACCTATTATGCCATTTATAGGTGTACGTATTTCATGGCTCATGTTAGCCAAAAAATTTTCTTTTATTTTTTTTCCCTGTTCGGCTAGCTCTTTTGCTCTAATTAGTTCCTTTTGATAAGTTTCTAATTGTAAGTTTTTTGCTTTAATTTCTCTTTGGTTACGAACAAGTTGAACAAATGAGTCAACTTTTGCAGAAGTAACGTATGGGTTTAAAGGTTTATATAGATAATCAACAGCACCTGTATTTAACCCTCTTACTGCATACTTAGTCTCAACAGAGATAGCAGTAACAAAAACTACCAATATATCTTTCGTTCTGGGATTGCTTTTTAAGATCTCTACCAGTTCGAAACCATCCATTTCTGGCATTTGTACATCAACTAACGCGATTGCTATATCTTTTTCCCAAGAAATGCGTAATGCTTCATTGGGTAAGGTTGTGCTAATGATATTGATATCATCCCTATCTAACAACGCTTCGAGCGCAACCAGATTTTCGATTTTATCATCTACAATTAAAACGTTAATTTTTTCCATGAGCTAGCTAAGAAGATGTGGTTAAGGGAATTTTTTGGTAAATATTATTTTTCTTATCGATGATTTTAAAACGTGCTAACAAACTTGAATCTCTAATACTTTCTTTAGATCCAAGGCATAAAAAGCCAAAATTAGCTAAACTATTATGAAAAAGTTCAATAACTCTATTCTGTAGGTCCTTGCTAAAGTAGATTAATACATTTCTACAAGAAATAACCTGAAATTCGTTAAATACGCCGTCTGAAATTAAATTATGCACAGAGAAAAGGGTATTTTTTTTAAGTGCTTGTTTAATGGCAGCAGCGTCATATTTAGCAGTATAATATTGAGCGAGTGAGTTAACAGTACCCGTTGCTAAATAATTCTCAGAATATTGTTTCATCTGTTTCAAAGTATAGATACCATTTTTAGCTATGCCCAACACTTTAGAGTTAACATCAGTGCCGTAAAAGAAACTCCTTTGATAAAGGTTTTCGTCAGCAAACAACATTGCAAACGAATAAAGTTCTTCACCTGTAGAGCAGCCAGCGTTCCACACTTTTATATGTTGATAAGAGCTTAAATAAGGAATAATATTTTCTTTAACTGATTTAAAAAACGAAGGGTCTCGAAACATTTCGGTAACATTTACGGTTACCTGAATTAAAAAATGTTCAAAATAATTAGCATCATTTGTTAACAATGTCCTTAAGTCAAACAGGCTTAATTTCTCCAGAATCATTAATTTAGTTACTTGTCTTTTAAATGAGGCTTGGGAATATACGCTAAAATCGAAGTCATGGATTTTCCTAATGATTAAAATTAATTCATTTAACTCTTCATTGTTAATAGTTAAAGATGATTGTTCCAATGCTAGATATTTTTTAATTGCTTAACCAAACTCTCATCATAGAAAGTAACTTGTCAATATCTACTGGCTTAGATATGTAGTCGTTTGCACCAGCTTCAATACATTTTTCCCTGTCATTCTTCATTGCTTTGGCGGTTAAAGCAATAATTGGAAGTTTTGAAAACTTTTTCTCTTTTCTGATGGCTGCCATTGCTTCGTAGCCATCCATCTCAGGCATCATGATGTCCATCAAAACTAAATCAATTTCTGGGTTTTCATCTAGTTTCTCAATAGCCTCACGACCATTATTTGCGATAACGATTTTCATCTCATAGGCTTGTAAAGCGGTAGATAAGGCGAAAATATTACGCATGTCATCATCCGTAACCAAAATCGTTTTGTCCTTTAAAGCCTTTTCTAACGTTGATAAACTTTTCACTTCCTTAACCGTAGTGGGTTTTTGCTTGGTATTCAGTTTATTCATAAATAAACTTACTTCATCAATTAGCCTATCATTGGATTTGTCGGTTTTTAACACCATGGCCTCAGAGTAGCGCATAATTCTATACATCTGCTCCTTTTCTAGCTCCATTGCCGTATTAATTACTACCGGGATGTGCAATCTGGCTGGATCGGCTTTTATCTTATCTAACAAATCGAAACCAGAAATATCTGGAAGATTTAAATCAAGGATGATACAATCAAATTTATCTACTTCTAGGGCGGCTAAAGCTTCTTTTCCTGAATAGACTTGTGTTACTTCGGCGCCTCTATCTAACAGTTGCTGTGCTAATAGCTGACTTTGGGTTTCTTGGTCTTCGATTAATAATACTTTATTGAACTGTTGGGCAATAGAGAAATTTGAAAGCGAATTAAATGCTGTTGCTAGTTCCTTCTCATCAATTGGTTTTTTCAAAAAGCCAATTGCACCTTCTTGTTTGGCCTTGCTTAATTTTTCATCCCTAGCAGACATGATATGCACGGGGATATGTTTGGTAATTGGATTGGCTTTCAGCTTTTTAAGAATCGTCCATCCATCCATTACAGGAAGCATAATGTCTAATATAATGGCATCTGGAACCTGACTAATGGCCATATCTAAGCCAACATCTCCACTATGTGCAAGAATAGGTTCAAAACCTTTTTCCACTGCATAGTCTTTTAAAATGTCAGCAAAATTGATGTCGTCTTCTACTATTAACAAAAGATTTTTTTCTCTTTCAATTTTAAATGGGGTGTTAAAATTGATCGGTTCTGCTATCTCTTGTACCTCTTTAATTTCAACCTCAGTATCAGCTAGGTCTGTAGTGGCATGTTTTACTGGAATAAATAAGGTAAATATACTTCCAGTGCCTAATTCGCTTTTAATCTGTATTTCGCCACCTAAAATTTGTGCTATTTCCTTGCTGATAGATAAGCCTAAACCAGTACCTCCGTATTTTCTACTTGTAGAACCGTCAGCTTGTTGAAATGCCTCGAAGATAACTTTTTGTTTATCTGCCGAAATTCCAATTCCAGTATCAACAATCTCAATTGCTATAATTGGTTCTAGGCTATTTCTTAACTGTTCCGAATAAAAAGAGGTTTCTTTATCAGGAGTAGTCATGTTTAAGGTTACGGACCCACTTTCTGATGTAAATTTGAAAGCGTTTGACAGCAGATTTTTGATAACTTGCTCGAGCCTACCTTGATCTGTTGTAATACTAACTGGTAAATCTTGTGAAAGATTAACTTCAAATTTGACCTTCTTATTTTTCGCCACCTCATTAAACAAGGCTTCCATGTTTTGTTTAATTTCAATTGGCCTTACCGTTTCTATGTTAAGGTCTATTTTACCAGCCTCAATTTTCGATAGATCGAGAATATCATTAATTAGGTTTAACAAATCTGTACCTGCGTTGTGTATTACACCCGCATATTTGATTTGATCATCATTTAAATTATCTGGTTTGTTTTCCTTTAATATTCTGGCTAGTATTAAAATGCTATTTAAAGGGGTGCGTAATTCATGGCTCATATTTGCCAAAAACTCCGACTTATATTTACTAGAAATTTCAAGCTCTTTTGCTTTCAAGCCCATTGCTTCCCTTGCCTGATTAATGGAGACGTTTTTCTCTTCTAATAGCAGGGCTTTTTCTTCAAGTTCTAAATTGGTTTGTCTTAGTTCTTCCTGTTGTACCCTCAGTTCTTCTTCAGATGCTTGCAACTCCTCATTCGTAGTACGCAACTCTTCTTGTTGCGCTTCTAGTTCCTCTGCCTGTTGTTGGGTTTGCTCGAAAAGATCACGTAAAATTACCCTAGAAAAGGCACTATTGATTGCAATGCCAACATTTTCAGCTATTCCAGTTAGAAATAATTGTGTGGCTTCGTTGGGAATGTTGTTTAAGCCTAATTCGATTACAGCAATGGATTCATGTTGAAATAAGATTGGACAAAGGTGAATGTAACGCGGAGGGGTAGACCCCAATCCTGAGCTAATTTTAATATAATCTGCAGGTACATCACTTAGTAGTTTTGCTTTTTTCTCTAAAGCAACTTGACCAATAAATCCATCCCCTAAACTGTAGTTTTTTTTGATACCCTTTGCAGTGTAGGCATAAGTTCCATTTAAGTGAAAACCCTTTTCCTTGTCGCCCATAAAGATGGCTCCAATAGGTGCGTCGAGGTAATTACAAATGCTCGAAATGATATGATTTGCTAATTCTTCGACTTCTTGTTCTCCACGCATAGCCTCATTTACAAGCTTCACGCCAGATAGTAGCCAATTTTTTTGCTCATTTTCAGAAGAAAGTATTTCTAATTGTGTGTTATTTTTACGAATCTGTACCTCGGTTTCCTTCTGCTGATCGAAAGTTTTGCGGATATAAGAGAGCAAAAACAAGATTAAACCAAAAATCACTACCGAACTTATAATGATGATCAGCGTTGTTCTCTGACTACTTTGTTGTGTATCTGATTTACGTTGGGCCAATAGTCGCTCTTCAATCCCAATAATCCTTGCATTTATACGTAAAATATTGTCCTTAGAAATTTTGCCATTGTCTGTTAAGATCTTGCTAAAAGCAGCATCACGACCTTTAGCGGCATTTGCTTGTAATATCTCTTGCATATTATCAAGCTTTTGATGGGCAAAGGTCTCAAGAGAATCTACATTAATAACCTGTTGGGGATTATCATTTATTAACTCTCTTAACGCATTAATTGTTGGTAGTATTTGTTTTGAGTTTTTAGTGTAAGGCTCAAGGTAATTGCCTCTCTGAGTAATAATATAACCCCTGATGGACGTTTCTGAGTTTAAAATCTGTAATTCGACCTTTTTTGAGAGGTCGATAACTTCATAAGTGTGCGACTGCCACTTCGTATTTTCATTAAGCGAGCCTATACTTAGGTAAGAAACTATAGCAGATATAGCAACAAATAAAAGGGATACTGCAAAACCAGTAAGTACCTGTTGCTTAAAAGAAAGCTTTAACATTTAGTAGGGATTAATATGTCAAGTAACCACAACGGATTTTAATCAATTGTGGCAACATACAATATTAACGATTATATGAGATTTATTTCTATCTGGAAAGAAATTTATAACACCTGCAGGCAATCACTATAAGTTACACCTATCGGGATGGTCTGTTCGCCGATCCAAACTTGGGAACGATCGTATTTGCTAATTTTATTTTTAGCGACTATAAAAGCTCGATGAGTCCTGATAAATTGTTTATTTGGAAGTATGTCCACTAGTTCGTTTATCGTAATACGAGAACTTAATAATTTGCCATTGCTTAAATGAAATTGGGTGTAGTTACCAGATGCTTCGATGTAAAAGATGTCGCTATATAAAACTTTGATTTGCTCATAACCGTCTTTAATGAAAATGAAATCTGCTTTGCTTTCTGGAGCTTGATTTCGTAAATCAAAAAGTTCTTTTGCCTTATTACAAGCTTTTAAGAACCTAGAAAGAGAAAAAGGTTTTAACAAATAATCAACAGCATCAAGTTCAAAACTTTGTACGGCATGTTCGCTGTAAGCGGTAGTAAAAATAACCATTGGTGGTTTGCTCAAAGCCTTTAAAAATTCAATTCCGCTAATGTCAGGCATTTTTATATCCAAGAAAATTAAATCCACCTTGTGTTGTTGCAAGTAGGTAATTGCCTCAAATGCATTTGTGAACTGGGCTTTTAACTCAATAAATGGCACTTTGCCTGCATGTGCCGCAACGATATCTAAAGCTATTGGTTCATCGTCTATTGCTATTGCAATCAT
>SEDG01000586.1 GCA_004295885.1 Pedobacter sp.
TATTATTACAAAATCAAAAACAGCGATTATAATGTACTTCCCCCCTTTAAACCAGGTTGTGATATAGTTGGAGGAAATAGCGTAATGGATATGATTTACCCTAAAAATAATGCAGTAGTTTATATTCCAATAGAACTGGACGGCTCTCGTGGCAAAATCATCTTAAACGCCGCACATCGCAATGCGGAAACTAAAATTTACTGGCATATTGATGCAGAATATGTTGGCAGCACAAAGTCATTTCATCAGATAGCCGTTAGTCCGCTTCCTGGCAAACATACCTTAACCCTGGTGGATGAAAATGGAGAAAGATTAGTTCAAGTTTTTACTGTGTTAGACAAGGATAAAAAATCTCGGAGTAATTAACTATTTGCCTCGCTCATGGCATTCGCTTTTTTTAATTTACGCTCTACGGCTCCAACTGTAATTAAATACTGCGCCAGCATATAGGTTGTCATAATGGCAATACCAGCACCATTAAAAGAATTTACAAACTTGTTGTAGGCTAACAGAGAATCTGAAATCAGAAATGCAATGGCACCAAGAAATATCAAGTTGAAGCTAATTGTATTTACCCTGCCTTTTCTATTCACTGCCATGATACCTATCAAAGAAATAACGAAGGCATAAACCATAACTGGAATTTTCATTGACCCTAAGTATGGTCTAAGGAAAAGATAAAAACCAAAGCAAAAAGCACCAAAAACTACCAAAGCTAACCAAGTTAGTTTTTTTTCTATCGAGGGATTCCATTTATAATCTAAGTAAAATGCACTTATATAACACAGATGACCGATTAAAAATGCAATTAAGCCAAACATGAAAAAGGAAGAATTAATGTGCAAAAACATTAAAAAACTATCACCTACCAAGCCAAAGAATAATCCAGAAAAAATCCTTTTAGCAAACCTCCCTCTTAATTGGGTTTGATAGGCATAAAATATCATTAATGAAATTGTAATTAGTGGTTTTACAATATAATAGAAATCTGCCAGCACTAACTTTGCTGTCTTGCTATCAGACTCCATTAAAATTTGAATAATAAATATAAAAGCGAAGGCAATACTAAACTGAAGATATTTTTTGAACATCGTTAACTGTGTTTTGTAAAATGTAGAACCAAATGGCCGAAATAATTTGTACAACTATTACGCAAATGGCAAGAGCGGTAAATATGGATAAATCTTTAAATAAATATAAGCCTAAAATACCCAACAAAATTCTCAAGTATTCAAAATGCTTTACCCAAGGTTTATTTTCTAATAAAGCTCCGCAACTTAACAAAGTAAAAATAGTGAGTGTAGAAGCGAAAACTAAGGCGTAAGTCTCTAATTTAAAATACAGAAATAATAATAGAGACGCTACTATCAGGGCAATTAAAAACTGAAAAAATACATAAAAAAATATTTGACTAGTAAAGCTAGAATCAAACTTTTGGTATTTATCAACATCAATTTCTGGTGCCGGTTTAAAACCTCCCAGTTTTTCTGGAAACCAGCCAGGTGGCTTTATAAATACCTTAACCTTATCCTTAAGATTATCTGTCTTTTTAGCTGTAGACCACAACTCTGCCCAATAGTGAACATTTGCCCAGACGGGGTTCCAACTGGCTAATGGTGTGGTAATGCCATAATAAACTTCCTCTTCTTCTTTTTGAAAGGTTCCAAACAATCTATCCCAAATAATTAATGTACCAGCATGGTTTTTATCAATGTATTTAGGATTTGAACCATGGTGTACGCGATGATGAGATGGTGTATTTAAGATGTATTCAAGAAAACACATGCTTTTTATGGTCCTTGTATGTATCCAGAATTGATATAAAGTATTAAAAGCACTTAAGGTTACAAACATCAATGGTTCAAACCCAATTAAAGCCAGGGGTAGATAAAATATCCAAGAAAACCAGCTTTGAAACCATGATTG
>SEDG01000587.1 GCA_004295885.1 Pedobacter sp.
TTTGTAATCCTGCCTTTTTCTTTTAATTTTGCCTAAAATAATACAAAATGGAAACTGCAAGTTCGGCTCAGGATTTTTTACCAATTATATTTCAAGTTATTGTTGCATTAGGTTTTGTGGTAGTAACATTGTTTGCTACTCATTTTTTAGGCCCTAAACGCAAAACGAGCGATAAGCTTTCGACCTTTGAGGCAGGTGTTAAAGTCGTAGGTAATGCCCGTCAACCGTTTTCTATTAAATATTTTTTGGTGGCGATATTATTCGTGCTATTTGATGTCGAGGTTATCTTTATGTATCCTTGGGCTGTAAATTTTAGAGAATTGGGATGGAATGGCATTATAGAAATGTTCATTTTTATGGGTACACTTTTGTTAGGTTTTATCTACATTTTAAAGAAAAAAGCTTTAGATTGGACTTAGTCAGTTTGCAGTTTTCAGTGTGCAATCAACAAACTGTAAACTGAAAACTTTAAGCTGCAGACTGGATTATTTAGAAACATTCTAAATGCCAATCGCTTAATCAAATTACTTTTAAAATATTGTAAATTTGTTGCTTATTCTCAATTTGGAATAAGCATTTTTTGTTTAATAACATGAGTGAAATTAATATAGTAGATGCGCCACCGGGTATAGAAGGCTCAGGCTTTTTTGCTACCTCTTTAGATAAGGTTATCGGTTTGGCTCGTTCACATTCATTGTGGCCTTTACCATTTGCAACTTCTTGTTGTGGTATCGAGTTCATGGCAACCATGGGTTCACATTACGATTTTGGTGGCAGAACCTCGTTGGGTAATTGCTGTTGGTGCTTGTGCATCTAGCGGAGGGATTTTTGATACTTATTCTGTGTTACAAGGCATTGATGAGATCATTCCAGTTGATGTGTATGTTCCAGGTTGCCCGCCTCGTCCAGAAGCTATTTTAGATGGTTTTGGTAAGATACAGGAACTGGTTAAGAACGAATCTGGTAGAAGAAGATATTCTGACCAATACAAACAAATGTTAGCTTCTTACGGAATCGAATAATGGCTAAAGCAACAAATACAGAAATTATTGATTTGCTTGGCGAAAAATTCGGAGAGCAACTTTTTGATGTAACAGAACCTTATGGCTTACTTACTTTTTCTACTACAAAAGACGCATCCACCTTGTGGAATGCTGCTAATTGGATGGAAAGAGAAACCTATGATTTTTTTGGGATTAAGTTTGAAGGACACCCTGATTTAAGGAGGATTTTGAACATGGACGATTTAGGCGTACATCCAATGCTCAAACAATATCCACTAGAAGATCCAAACAGAGTTGATAAAAAAGACGAATACTTTGGTAGATAACAACTAATGAAGCACAATCAACCAGTATATACAGATAATGACCCGCAGAGCGAATTGGTAACCTTAAATTTAGGACCAACTCACCCTGCTACCCACGGTGTTTTTCAAAACGTTTTGCAGTTAGATGGCGAGCGTATTGTTAGCGGTGTTTCTACTATTGGATATATCCATAGAGCGTTTGAGAAAATTGCAGAACATCGTCCATTTTATCAAATTACACCTCTAACCGACCGTTTAAATTATTGTTCATCTCCTATTAATAACATGGGATGGCACATGACGGTTGAAAAATTGTTGAATATCCAAATTCCTAAACGAGTAGATTACCTTCGTGTAATTATCATGGAATTGGCTAGGATTTCAGACCATATCATTTGCAATACGATTATTGCTCAAGATACTGGTGCAACTACAACTTTCCTCTACTTATTCCAGTTTAGAGAACACATTTATGAGATTTACGAAGAGATTTGTGGCGCTCGTTTAACGACTAACATTGGTCGTATTGGTGGTTTAGAAAGAGATTTTAATGATATTGCCTTTGCAAAAATCAATAAATTTTTAAAAGAATTTCCAGTTGCTTTAAGAGAATTTGAAAGTCTACTAAACCGTAACCGTATTTTTATTGATCGTACAGCTGGCGTTGCAGAAGTAACTCAAGAGAATGCTTTAAGTTTTGGCTGGACTGGCCCTTTATTGCGTGCAACAGGAGTTGATTATGATGTTCGTACCAGCGAACCATATTCATCTTATCAAGATTTTGACTTTGAAATTCCAGTAGGTACAAGTGGCGATATTTATGACCGTTACTTAGTTCGTAACGAAGAAATGTGGCAAAGTGTGAGAATTATCGAGCAAGCTTTAGAGAAATTGAAAGCGGAGCCAAAAGGTATTTTCCACGCTGATGTGCCAGAGTTTTACTTGCCAGGAAAAGAACAAGTTTACAATAACATGGAGGCATTAATCTATCACTTTAAAATTGTGATGGGAGAGATTGATGCGCCAAAAGCAGAAGTTTACCACGCTGTGGAAGGTGGTAACGGAGAGCTTGGTTTTTATTTGATAAATGATGGAGGTAGAACACCTTATCGTTTGCACTTTAGAAGACCAAGTTTTATTAATTATTCGATGTTCGCAAAAATGAGTGAAGGTATGCTTTTATCAGATGCCATCATCAACATGAGTAGCATGAACATTATTGCAGGAGAATTAGATGCTTAAAGTAGAAGAACAACAACAGCCTGTAGAATTTTCATCAGCTTTAATAGAAAAGTTTGATGAAATTATTAGTCGTTATCCCGCTGGAAAACAAAAATCAGCTTTGCTACCATTACTACATTTGGTACAGGCAGAATTTGGATGGACTAGTGTTCCTGCAATGGATAAAGTTGCTGAGTATTTAAATATCGAGCCAATTGA
>SEDG01000075.1 GCA_004295885.1 Pedobacter sp.
ACATAAATACGTAGCTGATTGGTTCTTTCTAATCCGGTAGGCTGATAATACCATTTTAAATCAGTTCCATTCACTTCATAAACACCATAACCAGAAGGCGTACCATCTTCACATATAGGTCCAGTCCACCAAGCACCGCAAACAGTGCCGTGGTTGTGTTCGTAAATGTTATTCTTTATGGTGTTTTTATTGTAATGCGTATGACCAGACATAAAATGAACGTTTATAAAGCCATTTAACACTTTGTACAAATCTTCATTATTTTTAACTGCATTGTGGATTGGGATATGTGCACAAACGATTACTAACGCATCTTTCGGAACAAATTGCAAATCTTTCGCCAACCAATCCAACTGAGCTTGAGTGATAAAGCCATCGTAAGTACGTTCAATGCCTAAGTATCTAACATCGTCTAAAACTACATAATGTGCTTTGCCCCTGTTGAACGAATAATAGGTTGGGCCGTAATGTTCTTGGAAAGTTTTGTCTGATGTTTCATCTCCGCCCATGCGATAATCCATATCATGGTTACCTAATGCCTGAAAAAATGGAATACCCATTTCAGTTACCGCCTTGTTATAATCAACAAATAATTCGTGATTGTCCCAAACGATATCGCCCACACAAACACCATGAACTAGTACGTCACCTAAAGATTTAATAGCCTTTTTTGTATCAGGCACCGATTCGCTCATCATCTTCTGAACATCTTTCTTATTCTTTACCTGTGGGTCTGCCCAGATGATAAAATTGTGTTTATTATCATTCTGTTTTAACGCTTTTAGCTCGAAATTCAGCTTTGCATTAGCACTTGCATTTTGATAATGCTTAGCTAAATAGCTATCAGTTTCAAACTCATAACCAGCTGGCGTACTTAACCATACAAATTTAGCTAGTGCATTAATTTCGATGGTATAATTTCCATTCTTATCAGTTTTAACTACATTAAAACCATCTGAGACAACAACGTTTGCAATGCCTTTTCCCTTACTAGTAATGCGACCTGCGATTTTATTATCAGCATCAAGTAAGGAAAATGGATATGATTTTAAACTTACGAATAATGTGGTAGCCAACAGACCACCTTGTTTTATAAATGACCTTCTATTCATGTTAAATAATTGATAATGATTAAATCATTATTACACTATATATTATTTAAAAAGGCCAATTACTGCTAATTGGCCTTTTAATTAATTTTATTTATCGATTATGGTAGTTACACCACCAGTTTCAATTTCTGCTAGAGTAGAAGTATTGGTCAGTGGAACACTTATTAATGTCCTAACTGCATCCCAGCCTCCTTTTGTTGCTTTATAAACACCTCCAAGCTTCGCAAAGCTAATTGCTGTTGGAAATACAAAACGTTTTGTATTAGTACCTTTTCCATAATACTCTTGCGGTACTACACCTGCATAAGTACTATATTGATCCGAAATAGTAATTCTGTAACCTGCTTCTGGTGGGCCTGCTGTGTAAAAATTACCATTAGCACCACCGAAAAAGACCACATCAAGCGGGATTGAGTTCGGCGTAACATTCGTACCGTCAAATAATGCTATACCTGCAACATTACCACTATTAGCCAATAAGTTACCTGTAACTGCCCCAACACCGTCTGCACCTGCAACTTTCGTATAATCTACACTATTTATCCATTTTGAAGGATCGATAGCTGTTGACGCAGATCCGTTAATACGTTGTCCTGCACCACCAACATAAAAAAACTGTCCTTTTTTAACACTACCTGATGTTAGATTGAATTTATAAGTTCTAACACCACCAGTATTCCAACCTAATGTAGGGAAAGTAGTTGCACCAGCATTATTGTTAGTGTAAACTGAGAAGGGAGTAACTGCAAAGTTAATATCTCTGGTTGCCAAGAACTGAATGTACTCATAGTTTCCATCTGCACTATTTGGATCAACATGAAATCCTGAGATAACTGCAGCAGAAAGTTTAGGTTGCGGCACATAAAAAAAGTCGTTAATTGACCTCATTCGATATTCAATTTTTTTAGTTGCTCCTGTTCCAGTAATATAAGGAATGCCTGTAAAATTCCCTGAAGGTTGAACAGCAGTATTGGCAAACGTTGCAGTAGCTTCGGTACGCAGTGTGGCAACCCCAAAACCATCAGATATTATTTTGTCGCCAGAATAAGTTGCCCCAACAACAGGCTCGGGATCAAAAGCAGAATTATTTATCGCAACTAAAGTGCTCTCAAATTGACCTGGACTTGCTAAAATCTGAGCAGTATTAGCCGCCTGTAATTTTATAGTTCTACCAGATGCCATTTTAGTTACTGCTGAACCCTGTAAACCTGTGATTTGTAAAATTCCATTTACCCTCTTTAACGTACCCCCAGCTAATGCAATATGTACAGAATCACCAGGAATAAAGCTTGAGGCAGTTGTGCCAATATTGAAAGACATTCCCCTAAGTGAGTCAATGGTAGGTCCACCGTTAAATCGGCTATTCTGTACTACAAGCATTCCTGCTGGAGCATTTCCAGATCTGTAATCTGAAATTACAATTCCTTTGATGCCTGTAGCTCCTGCAATTGCTTCTGGATTAAGTACAAGATCTTGTCCTTTATATATCCTTTTAAGATCGAAATTAGAAATGAATCCACTTGTTGTGACATTAAAATAGTCATCATCTCGTTTACATCCACTATAAATACCAACAATTACTGTTAGTATAAGAAAATACTTAAATGTTGTTTTCATGATCAAATATTATTTTAAGGTTTCTGCCACCAAACCAATGTGCTAATTTCATCAGGTCCTTGTGCAGCTACGGCATTTTTATAATTTGTTGGATTGGTATTTTGAGTAAGTACAGGATATTGTAACCTAGCGGGCATTTTACCACCATTTACCAATCCAATTCCTTTCGGCAAGAATGGATGTCCTGTTCTTCTGTACTCAAACCATTGTTGAAAATCAACTAAAAACATAGCATAGTATTTTTGCAAATGAATAAGTTGCATTTTACTCTGAGAACCTACAGTTGTATTTTCTAAAGGGTATGCACTTTTCCAGTCAAAATCACCAGCAACTGCATAACTTCTAACTGCGGCATCATCCCCGTTAGGATATAAAACAGGAATCCAATAGTTAATCGCATCTGCAACACCTTTATAATAATAAGTTTCCCCTGTTCCGTTAATAAAACCTTTTGCTGCTGCCTCTGCTAAGATAAAATCTACCTCCGCCACATTCATTATAATTCCAGTCGCAGCATCAGTTTGTAATGTAACACCTGCAGGCTCTGCATAAAAGTAAGCTTGTTTAGTCGGAGAACTACCAGCCGCATATCCACTAGGTACGCCCACATATCCACCGGGACCAGGAGCAATTCCCCATCTGCTTACGCCACTTTTACCGTAGGTTAAGTTAATTCTAGGGTCAGCCCAAGTAGACAAATTATTCATAAAAAAGTCTGTTATACCTGGCCCCCTAAAATCAGTTGCACGAACACTTGCCATAAAAGGTGAAGTATAAAGCGCTGTACTATTATTTGTTCCGTTCCACAAAATTCTAGCAGTATGACTGTTGTTTAACATAATTGGATACTTAGTTGGATTAGTATCAATCATTTCTTTGAGTTTAGCTATAGCTTGCGCACTTATTTCCGCCTTTCCAGAAACACGTAGCAAAAGTCTTAAATACAATGAATTTCCAAATCTGCGCCATTTATTTAAATCACCTGCAAAAACTGGATCACTATTAGGTACCACATCATCACCAGATGTTAGCAAAGTATTCGCTTCTTCTAATTTAGTAAATAACGATAAATAAATATCTTTCTGTTTATCAAAAACAGGTTCTAAAATGCCCATTTTTCCTTGGTTGGCCTGAGTATATGGAACATCGCCATAAGTATCAGTTAGCAATTGCATTGTCCAAGCTTCTGCAATTCTAGAAATTGCTTGATAAGACTTATTTAAAGACTCAGGCTGACTTGCTATAGTATAAATATCCTTGATGTTAGTCAATTCAACATACCATGAATTCCAGGTATTATCCGCATTTGGGCGTCTAACATCATACCTAAAAATTCTTCCTTCAGCATCACTGATATCTACAGTTACTTGCATCAGTTCATTATTGAGACTTCTATTACGCAATAAATTAGTATTCAAAATGTTATTTAACGCAGGTGCTAAAAGCTTTTCTGCTTTAACTGCTGTTACACCAATAGGGTCTGTATTAATTTTATTAAAGTCTTTTTGGCATGAGAGGAATGATATCCCAATAACCAATAAAAATGTATAATTTTTTAATTTTCTTTTCATTTCATTATTAATTAATGCCTACTACTAAACGTACACCAAAGGTTCTAGTTGCAGGTAATTGCCCTGTTTCGAAGCCTTGTTGAATATCCGATCCTGCCAAAGTTCCAAACTCTGGATCAAATGCTGGCCATGGTGTCCAAACAAACAAATTACGTCCATAAACACCAAGACTAAGTCTACTTAATCCTAAGCTAGAAACGACTCTGGGTGAAAAAGCATAATTTAAATTTGCTTCTCTAAATTTAAGATAATCTGTTCTAAAAACACTGCCTTCTAAACTTCTTGAACCGTACAATGCATCATAATATCCATCTACGTCTTCAACTATAACACTTCCTCTATTATAAACTTTATCATTCGCTGGGTCTTGCAATAAGCCGTTTACCAATACTCCACCATATCTGCCTGGTAAAGTGATTTTAAGCTTTCCTAATGATGCCATCCTTGTGAAAGTTAACGAATGTCCAACTGCACCAAGTTGCGCATCAAATAATACATTTAAATTAAATTTCTTGAAGGTTATACCACTACCAAAGCTAAATCTGAATTTTGGCATTGTATTTCCAAAATATTGTAGGTTGGCATTGTCTTCTTTTGGCAATCCAACAGATGTATATAATTGTTCTCCATCTGCATTACGCAATAACGGGAAGCCATATAAATCGCCTAAACTACCACCTACTTTAGCTAATATTTGTCCACCAGAACTACTTAAGCCAGCTACCCTAAGTGTAACTGAACTATCTGCAAGTTCTTTAATTGTATTTCTATTGGCTGTAAATGTTCCGTTAACTGTCCATTTAAATGATTTGGATTGTAATGGGGTAACATTAAGTGTCATTTCCAATCCTTTATTATCTACCCTTCCGGCATTAAACACAGCTACTGCATAACCAGTCGAACGGTCAATTACTCTATTTAAAATTTGATTTTTTGTATTTCCAGTATAAGCAGCAACATCAATACCAACTCTATTTTTAAATAGCTTTAATTCAGCTCCAACCTCAATAGTTGTTGTTTTTAGAGGCTTTAAGTTATAGTTTGGAATAACGGTTGGGTTTGTCATTGCTTCACCAGGGTATATTCCATTCGCTGCTAGTATGTAATTGTAAGCAGTTTTGTAAGGAGTTGTACCACCACTACCTACTTGAGCTATTGACCCACGGAATTTAAGGTAACTAACTTGCTTAGGTAGTTTCCAAAAATCCGATGCAATAAAAGATAAACTTGCAGATGGGTAAAAGAAACCCACATTATCAGTACGAAGTGGTGATGCTAATGTACTATTCCAATCCTGACGACCTGTTAAATCCAAGTATAAGTAACTTTTAAAAGAAAGTGAAACCATACTGTATACGCTATTGATGTTAAATCTAGCTGTATCAGGCACAGAAATCAATGGATTTAAGTTATTATCTAATCGGTAATCTCCAGGAATTGCTAGTCCATCAGCACGAAGTTCTGATTTATTATACCTATTTCTTAGTTGACTACCACCTACAGAAGCTGAAAGTTTTAAATCACTGGTGATATTTTTATCATATTTTAACAAGAAATCTGCATTAAATTCATAAGAATTAATGTCTTGCTCGCGGTATGAACCCTGTGCAAACTTAAGCGCCGCAGAATCCCAAGGACGACGAGTTTCACGAACATCATGGTTAAAATCCATCGATGCCCTAACCATTAAACTTAAGTCTGTGGTAAATCGGTAATTTGCTTGTAAGCTTCCTAAAAGACCATTTCTTCTTTGACCATTTAGATACTCATAAGAAATTGCATAAGGACTTTCTGGATTGGTAGAGGTAATATCCACAAATTTACGTGTCTCTTGACCTGTAACCCAATAATCCCTATACCAATCAATATTAACATTAGGGTGCGAAAACATAAACCAATACATCAAAGATTGATTTCCATACCCTGTAGCTGGAAGATTATCACTCTTTCTATTGTTATAAGCTGCTTTTAAAACAAGATTTAGCTTTTTTGTTAAGTTAGTAGTTGCTGATAAAGAAGCTGTAGTACGTTCTAAACCTGTATTAGGAACGATCCAATCATTGTTACCATGACTTGCAGAAAAACGCAATCCCACATTTTTAATAGACCCATCTAAACTTACTGAATTACTTGTTTCAATACCGGTTTTGAAGAAACCATCAATCGGACTATCATAGGCAATCCAAGGGGTTCTATATGTTGCGCCAGTTTTAGTTGCTGGATCATATTGAAAAAATGAACTATTACCTGAAAAAGGAGGCCCCCAGGTAGAACTTGTACTTCTACTTGTTGGCCCATCTAAATTGCTACCCCACGAGAAATAACTGGCCCCATCCACTCCTGCACCAAATTCTTGCTGAATATCTGGCCTATTATTATTAATCTGCTCCCAAGATGTATTTGAGGTAAATGTTATACTCAACTTCTTCTTTGATTTATTTGCGGACTTAGTGGTAATGATAATTGCACCATTCGCACCTCGCTGACCATAAAGAGCGGAAGCAGCTGGACCTTTCAATACTGTCACATTTTCTATATCGTCAGAGTTTAAATCATTAAGTGCACTACCAAAATCTACTGGCAACACATCTCCTGATGTACCATAGGCACCACCACCAGATGCGGCTGTACGCCTTGCACTACTACTAGCTACAACCCCGTCAATCACAATTAATGCCTCATTATCCCCGGTAAGATTATTCTCACCACGCAATATAATTTTGTTTGAACCAGAAGGACCACTGTTACGAACCAAATTCAAACCCGCAACTTTCCCAGATAAAGCATCTGTCCAGTTTGTGGCAACTGCATTTGTAAATGAATTACTATCTAAAGTAGTTGTAGAATAACCTAAGGCTCTTTCAGAACGTTTGATACCTAATGCAGTTGTCACAACCACTTCATTTAATTGACTGGTATTTTCTTTCATTCTTATAACTAGGTTATTCTGTGTGTCAGAAATAACTCTAGTAATAGTGGTATAACCAATCATTGAAAAGCTAATTGAAGTTCCTTTAGGAACAGAAACCGAATACGCTCCTTTTTCGCTGGTTACCCCCAAAACTTTTCTAGCGTTATCAGTAATGGTAATACCTGGAATAGTTTTTCCGTCTGAGTCGTCATACACTACACCTTTAACTAATACGTTTTGATTTGCTGTCTGCGCAAACGAGGTTCCAAATACCAATCCCTGAGCTAAAACTCCAAATAACAAAACTTTAAGGCATAAAATTGAGCCGTAAATGAGATTGGGAATAAGTTTTTTGTGATGTTTCTCTGCGACTTTACTTTCACTTCGCAAAGTATGCCTAGGCATTACAACATGTTGAGTAAATGTTTTGTTCATAATTATTATATCCGGTTAGTTTATTCAATTTTTAGTTTCATTACCGGAAGCCCCAAAAGTATAGGACCAACGTTAATACAATATTAACTCAAGGTTAATATGAAACTGCATTCTATTACGAATTATTTAAATTTTAGTTTTTAAATATTTCGATATAAAAATATAAAAACAAATTGAAACTAATAATAAATTTTTATTTTATAAAGAAAACGCTACG
This sequence comes from Pedobacter sp., assembly GCA_004295885.1. GTDB lineage: Bacteria > Bacteroidota > Bacteroidia > Sphingobacteriales > Sphingobacteriaceae > Pedobacter. Next base: position 7,864 of record SEDG01000075.1, read on the forward strand.
TTTTTAAAAGATAAAGTATGAATCATAGACTTCAGCCACAACTTTGATGTTTAAATATTATCAAGATAAGCTGCATTGAGGTTGATTTGAAATAGTAAGTAAAACGAAACCCCCTTGATGTAACATTTCGTTTACAAAAAGAGGGTTGGATATTATTTATGTCTTTAACCTTTACACTATGGTAACCGTGACCCCTAAAGCCTCTAAGTGATTTATAATTTGCTGCGAAATACCTTTATCAGTAATGATATGATCAATATCTTCCAACCCACATATTTTGCCAAAACCTCTTTTTCCAAACTTTGTAGAGTCAGCAAGAACCACTGTTTTTTGGGCCACGTTAATCATTTTCTTATTTAAATGCGCCTCCATTGCATTTGTAGTAGTCAACCCATAATCTAAATCAATTCCATCAACACCTAAAAAGAGTGTATTGAAATAAAAGTCTTGAAGTACCTGTTCTGCATACGCACCCATTACAGACGATGAGCTTTTACGCAATAATCCACCAAGTTGAATTACCTCCACAGCTGGCTCACTCATCAATTCAAGTGCAATATTTAGTGCGGAAGTTACTACAGTTAAATTTAGTCCCGATGGAATATTTCTAGCAAAATACAAAAGTGTAGTACCAGAAGCTACCACGATGGAATCGTTCTCCTTTAGCAATTTTGCTGCAGAAGCACCGATTTTGTTCTTCTCTGTAGACTGGATCTTTTCTTTTTCATTTACTGGTCTGTCTACTGTATAAGGGTTATTAACAGTTGCTCCGCCATGCGTTCTAAACAACAAGTTTTTCTCTTCCAGTAGTTTTAAATCCTTCCTGATAGTTACAGAAGAAACTTTAAGCTCTTTACAAAGCTCTACCACATTTATATATTGGTCTTTTTGTATTCTATTAAGTATAAATTGATGCCTTTCGGCTAAGTTCATTATCATGGTCTATTTAGTCTGGTTCTGCAAAATAATAAATTAAACAAAAACTTATTCGATTTATGTCAAATTAATATTTTTTTTTCATTTCATTTTATTATTTCGAAATGTATTACTTATACTTGCTTATTGTTTC
>SEDG01000588.1 GCA_004295885.1 Pedobacter sp.
TTTACGGTGGCTGGGTATGCTAGAGTAATGAAGGCCGGCGATTTTATAGACATCCCTATGGGTAGGGTGCATGATATGGAATTAATAACGCCATCTATAACTGTAGTTTTGCAGAAAATGAGATTTTAAGAAATTGCCTATCAGCTGTCCTTGTTGTTCTGATTTGGCTTATCAGAATTGTTGCCAACGTTATCACTCAAATAAAGAAAAACCGTTAACTCCTGAAAAGTTAATGCGCTCTCGTTTTTCTGCTTACTCCTTACATTTAATTGATTATTTAATAGAAACCACTCATCCTTCACAAAGGCATTTGTATGAAAAGAAAGAAATAGAAAATTGGGCTAAAAGCAATAAGTGGCTAAAACTAGAAATCTGCGAAGCTAAAAGAGACATTGTAGAATTTAAGGCCTTTTATCAAATTGGTGTAAAGACCTTTATTCATCACGAGAGATCCATTTTTAAACAAGAAAATGGGATTTGGTATTATTTGAAAGGTTCCTATCCCAATTAGTAGTCTCCTTAAAAAGAAACAGGGATTCATCAAAAGACGAATCCCCGTTATCTAAATTAACGCTCTCGTATATATAAACACCTAAACAGGTATTTTATTATATAAAAGATATTATTTTTTTTCTTCTTTAACCTTTTTTACGGATGCTGCTTTCTTTGGTTTAGTAGTAGCCTCATCTTCAACCACTTTCTTTTTGGCTGGTGTTTTTGCTTTTGTAGGCTCTGCGGCTATCGTGTCTGCGGTATCTTTCTTTTTCGCTGGTGCTTTTGCTTTTTTGCCTTCCGCGGTTTTTGGTTCGGCCACAGCTTCTTCTGCAGTTTCTTTTTTCTTAACGGCTGCTTTCTCCTTAACTATTTTTGGTGCTTTCACAGCAACTTCTGGTTCTTCCTTAACCTCAACAATAGCAACGTTATTTTTCAAATAAGTTTCTAAAATCTGCTTTAAATAAAGATCAGGCTTAGGCATATTAATAACCGTTCCAGGTTCTTTATCTTGCGATTGTTTAATATAAGCAGACTTAATTTTACCCCAATCTTTAGAATACAATTTTATAAACATGGCAACAAATTCTTCGTTGGTATATTTTTTAGGCAACCTGCCTAACACTGCTTGTATTTTTTCTTCTTTTTTATGTAGTACTGCCATGAGTTTTTAATTTTTGCAAAGATAGTTAAAGATTTCAGCACATATACCTATAGTTTTAACCCTTCATGTTTTCTTTAATCGAAAGGCCTCACAACACAATAAATACAAAGTTTTGGTTTACAGCAAGTTTAGCTAGAAACCGTATAGAAATAATAAAACTGACATTTTTTTGCTTTTATCTTTCGTAAATTTTATTACATTTGCTAAAAATAATAGCATAATTTTTTATGACCGTTACTGTCGTTGCCATATTTGATGAGTTTAATCCACACGCACCATTAGCTAAAGTGTTAAAGGAAAGATTGATACGCCTAGCATCCGAAATGCAAAACGTTCATTTAAAATCCTTGGCATCTATGCCGCCTATGGACGATGATATCGTGATTTATGTTAGTTATAACCTGAAATATAGTGTACGCTGGAGGATAGCCAACGATGTACCTGATTTTGTAGAAAAAGAAGTTGCTCAAATTTGTGCGTTGCAAGGTTACATAGCTTGGAAAACAAGTACATTAAATGTTTTTAAAGGGAATAAATAGAATTTTAAATTTTTAGTTTTTTGAAAAGCAAGTTCCTAATCTCCTATCAGCAGTAGTCGGGCTTTCATTACAAGTCCTCGGCTCGTCCCTCACCTGTGGGCTTTTCATTCCAATCCCGTTTAAAAATCAAAGCCTTTGCTACTATGATAGGGTGCAGATTGCTTATGCCGAGTTGTTTAAGAAAAATTACACGAGAGCGAAGGAAAGCAGGC
>SEDG01000589.1 GCA_004295885.1 Pedobacter sp.
TTCGGTGAGGAAGAAGGCAAAGCAGCAGGCATTAAACTGATTGGTAACCTGTTTTTGATTGCCATGACGGCAGGTTTGTCAGATGCCCTCGGATTGGCGAAAGCCTTAAATATTGATTCAGCAGATATTGCTTCGCTGTTTGCTTCATGGAACCCAGGCGCAGGTGCCCCAGCAAGGTTAGATAAGTTAAGAAAAGGTGATTTCGGTAACCCATCTTGGGAATTAAACATGGCCCGTAAAGATGCAGGACTGATGATGGACGCCGCTAATGAGCAAGATGTGAAGTTAACGGTGTTGCCAGCTGTAGCGGCTGCAATGGATAACTGGATTGCAAAGGGGCAGGGCTCAGCCGATTGGAGCATCATTGCCAAGGATAATGTTTAATTGAAGACTGCAATTAACCAGTTAAACAATTAACCAAACCCTACAAATTCTCGCCAAACTTCAATAAGTTCTCGTGAATGTGTTTCTTGTCGCTGATCGTATCGGCAGTTACTTTTGTTAAACGAACATTTTTTACAGGAAGTTCTTTTTGAGCCAGCACCCTCGACACAAATTTCACCTTAGTAGCGTTTATATTTTCTAAGTAGATGTGTTCTATGGGTGTTAATTTTTTAATGACGGTAGGTACTAAAGTACGCCACTGATATAAAACATCAGTTTCTATGCCTAAAATGCCAAGGTCTATTTTACCAGCGGTGATGTTTTTAGCGTAAATGTTTTTCACATAACCACCCATGCGTTCATTGGTTTTGATAAAAATAAGATGATCTAATTTAGCACCATCCACTACCTTACAATTGTTAATAAACACATTTTCTATTCCACCAGATAACTCGCTGCCAATGGCTACAAGCTGGTGACCATTTTTAACCATACAATTCCGTATCACAATATTTTTAGAAGGGGTTTTTAATCTCCAGCCTTCAGGGTTTCTGCCAGACTTAATGGCAATGGCATCATCACCTTGGTCGAAAGTACAATTTTCTATCAATACGTTTTGGCTCATCTCAGGGTCAATACCATCGTTATTATGTCCATGCGCATAGATCTTTACATTACGAACCGTTATATTTTTAGATAAGTAAAGGTGGGTGGTCCAAAAGGGACTGTTGGTAATGGTAATGCCTTCAATTAAAATATTTTCACTCCTGTTAAACTGAATAAACACAGCTGGCAGATAGTCGTTCGGGTCTTCAGAAAATAACAAGGTTGAGCCTTTATTGAGGTGGAGGTTTACATTACTCTTCAAATGAATCTTACCAGTTAACCATTCTCCCTCAGGAACAACGACTTTGCCGCCACCTATGCTGTTGGCTTTTGCGATAGCTTTTGCAATTGCTTCCGTTGTTTTTATTTTATCGCCCTTTAGCGCACCAAAATCTACGATCGACAATGACGTACAAGCAGAAAAATCTGGCGAAATGATGGCAGGCATTTTAAAGGGTGCCTCCACAACCGTACTTTTTAATTTGATGGAGCCTTTATCGCTCGAAAACGATAAAATGAAAAAAGAAAATACGACAAGGAATTGCAATTGCTTTTTAATGTTCATCATACCCGATTTATACTTGTTCTTCAAATATAGGTTTGGCAGTTGATAAACGCGTCCTGTTGCATCCTGAAAAATTTCGTCAACAAAATTATCATGTAAGTTGTTAAATAAGTCAAGATCTAACATGGAAAATCAAAACGACTTTAAACCAAAATTAACTGAAGTTGGAGAGAACGATCAACAATTCAGAATAGAAGTGGCCGATGGCGATCAAGGAAAGTTTTTTAACATTAAACCATTAGGGCATGGGCGCTATGAAATATTAGATGAGGAGGGTAGCATTGGCACGGTACAATTAGACGAAAAAGACCATGCGCATTGCGAAAGTCAGGGTTGTGAACTAGACTTGCCACTTTTGCATGCAATAAGAGATCAAATTCAGTTTCATCAACAATTGAAATAAATCAAGATGAGTCCATTTGGCATTGTCATAAAAAGAGCAGGCAAACAGCTGGCCTTAAATATCCACCCAAAGTACGATGTGGGTTTTATGGTTTTGTTTGAAGGCACACTGGTGGGAGAGATTTTTTTAGATGTGAAGGGTAGGGTCGTAAAGAGCTTATCCGCACGGGAATTAATGGCAGAGGGCTATCCAGATTATCCTTGTGATGAATCTGAAGATTGTGAAGGGTTATTAAAAGACCAAGAGATGCTAAGGCAAATAGAAAAGGAGATTGATAGGAAATTGAGCTTGGATCCCGATAACCTTGGGCTATAGCAAATAGTCAACCATCAATTAAATCATCATCATCCCTTAATTTCTAAGGATATAAGTCCACACGTTATAAAATTTACTTAAAGGTTTTTTGTCAGGTCCTAAATAGTAGGTTGGCTGTTGTTTGGTGTTCTTTTTGTTAACTACATAACCATGTAGCTGCGAGGTAGGTGTTCTGGCAAATCTTTTATCAGAAACCAAAAGATAAACTGCTGCGGTATCTGGTATTGGCGCTGTACTGTTTTCTGTAGGAGTAGAAGTTACAATTATTTCTGGGCTAGTGTCTCTGTCTTGCGCTTGGGTAGTTAAAGTTGCAATAGTGAATAAGCTAACGCTTATTGTTTTTAATAAAAATGACATAGGGGATGGATGGTGTTTTTAATTGTTTGGCTAACATCAATCCGGTATGATTGTTTTCCGCTTCAATCAAAAAGCAACAACCTGTAGTGATGAAG
>SEDG01000590.1 GCA_004295885.1 Pedobacter sp.
AGTGTTGAGGTAATTACCAATCCATCTGCTAAATATGACGCGGAAGGTTCTGGTGGTATCATCAACATCATCACTAAAAAAAGTAATGCAGAAGGCGTAAGTGGTAGTGTAAATGCAACAGCAGGAACACGCCAAAACAGCGGTGCATTTAATTTAACTGCTAAAACTGGACGCTTAAGTGTAAATACAGCATTAGGCACTCAATTGGCATACCCCCAAGAATCAAGAGTGGTATTCCGTAATCAAACTACAACAAATAATGTTACTACCGATATTTTGCAAGATGGTACTTCAGATTGGACCAGGGAAGCTTACAATGGTAGTTTAGGATTAGATTACGATTTTAATGCCTACAATAACATCAGTACAAATGCTAAATATACCCGTTTTTATAATGGTGGTCCAGGTAAATCTGGCATTTTCACAAATAATGTGCAGTCTGGTAAAATTGTGAGTAGCACAGATATGAGCAATGGAAACTTAGATTGGAATATGGATTATAAGTTAACTACTAAAAAACAAGGCGAAGAGTTTTCGGTTTCTGGTCAATTAACTTCTGGTAAAAACACTAATGAGTTTTCTAACGATTATCAAACGTCTGCAGGGGTGCCAATCAGCTATTTAGCAAGTAATAACGTTGGTGAAAATAAAGAGTACACGGCACAAACAGATTATGTTTATCCTTTTAGCAAAACCGTAACTTTTGAAGCAGGTGGTAAAGCTATTTTTAGAAATATCCAAAGTCAATATGGTGCTGGTTCAAACCAAGATTTTGATTACGACCAAAATGTAGGCGCTGCTTACAGTACAATCGCTTTTAACTTGACCAAAAAAATTCAGTTTAAAGGAGGTGTTAGAGGAGAATATACAGCCATTAATTTCTCTAACAGCAAAAACGATTATTTCAATGTATTCCCAAGTGCAATTTTATCGCAAACTATTAAAGGTAAAACAACTTTAAAGTTGGCTTATAACCGCAGGGTTCAACGTCCAAGTTTGGCTTATTTAAATCCTTTCCGTAACGAAGCGAATCAGTTCAGCGTATTTCAAGGTAACCCTAGCTTAAGACCAGAGTTAAGTGATAACATGGAGTTCGGTTATTCAACTTATATCAAAGGCTCAATCATTAATGCGTCTGTGTTCTATCGTAATACTAAAAACATCATCGAAACAGTTAATAAAAACGATGTGTCTGGTAAAATTCTATCAACTTTTGAAAACGTGGGTACTACACAAAGTTTTGGTTTTAACGTATTTGCTTCTTACAATCCTGTTCCAAAATGGACATTGATGAGTAACATCGCCTTAAATACTTACGAAATTAACAGTAGGCCTGACTTTAAGGGAATGAACGAGGGAACGTTTTTAAACTATAACTTCTTTATGCGTTCGGCAAATTCATTTAAAGGTGGTTGGAACTTAGAGTTTTTCGGCGTGGTTAACTCACCTCGTTATACTTACCAGAGTAAAACAGAACCTATGTTCTTTTATGGTGGAGCTGTTAAAAAAGACATCTTCAAAAAACAAGGTACAATTGGTTTAAATGTTTTAAATCCGTTTAAACGCGATTTACATATAGAGACTGTAACACAAGGAGATGGTAACTACCAAAGCCAAAATATTTACTATCCATTACGTTCATTTGGCTTAAACTTTAGCTACAAATTTGGTAAGTTGAAATTTACTGAGAAAAAGAAAATCAAAAACGACGATATCAAACAAGACCAAAACCAACAAGGTGGTCAAGGTGGTGGTATGGGTGGCCAAGGAAAATAATAACACAACACAAATAAACATTAAGCCTTCCCGATTTCGGGAGGGCTTTTTTGTGGTTAGAGCATCCTAAAAAGATGGTCACGCTGAGCGTAGTCGAAGCGCATTTTGAAGTCTTCAATTAAGC
>SEDG01000591.1 GCA_004295885.1 Pedobacter sp.
GATAGCTGCATTGCGTAAAGCAATTGCAATGGCTGAGGAGATTTAAGAACTAACCACAAAGACACAAAATACACACAGAAAACTTAGTGATCTTAGTGCCTTGGTGGTAAAAAGAAAAACATGAATAATAATATTTTAGATAAAAAACCAATTCTAGTGGTCGATAACTACGATAGCTTTACCTATAATTTAGTTCATTTAATTAATGAATTAGGTCATGAAGCTGTTGTTTGGAGAAATGATAAATTTGCATTGGAAGATGTAGCGGCATACGATAAAATTTTGCTTTCGCCTGGACCAGGCATACCAGAAGAAGCAGGTTTGTTGTTAGAAGTAATCAAAACTTATGCGCCAACCAAAAGCATTATGGGCGTTTGTTTAGGTCAGCAGGCAATTGCCGAAGTTTTTGGTGGAAGTTTGTTAAATCTTGGCAGACCGATGCACGGCATAGCTACACCGATTACGGTTTTAGATAAAAACGATCTAACATTCAAAGGTTGTTTAGAGCCAATTGAAGTTGGGCGTTACCATTCATGGGTGGTTAATCCAGCAGATTTGCCTGAAAGTTTAACCATAACTGCAATTGATAGCGATGGGCAAATTATGGCATTAAGACATAAAGAATTTGATGTTTGTGGTGTGCAGTTTCATCCAGAAAGTGTACTTACCCCAGATGGTAAACAAATGCTGAAAAATTGGTTAACCCCCCAGCCCCCTAAAGGGGGAGTTGAAAACCCATCGTAGATTTATGACATATAATATGAACAGAGGAACAGAAAAGTCTCCTTTAGGGGATTTAGGGGTTTTAGGTAAAATAGTTACTCGCAAACTGGAAGAAGTTGCTGCGGCGAAACAACAAGTTTCAGTTGCTGAGTTAGAAGCGAATCCTAATTTCGACAGAAACCCATTGGTTTTTAAGGATTTTTTATTGGATGAAAAACGGACCGGAATAATCTCAGAATTTAAAAGACAGTCGCCATCTAAAGGTTTAATCAATGGCACCGCCGATGTTGCTGCGGTAACGCAAGCCTATAATTCAGCTGGAGCTTCTGCACTTTCTGTGTTGACAGATACAGATTTTTTTGGTGGCAAAGCCGAGGATTTGTTTGCAGCAAGAGCGGTTAATCAAATTCCAATTTTGCGTAAGGACTTTATGATTGATGAATACCAAATCTTGGAAGCAAAAGCTTGGGGAGCAGATATCATTTTATTAATCGCATCGATTTTAACGCCACAACAAATTGCTGATTTTGGCAAGTTAGCTCAAAGCCTAGGCTTAAATGTTTTGTTGGAAGTTCATAATTTGGAAGAGTTGGAAAAGTCTATTTGTCCGCATTTGAATGCCATTGGTGTTAATAACAGAAACCTAGGGGATTTCACAGTAAACATTCAAACCTCATTTGATTTGGTAACTAAAATACCCGACGAATTTTTGAAAATCTCTGAAAGTGCAATTGATAATCCGCAGGTAATTAAAGAGCTAAAAGCAGTTGGTTACAATGGGTTTTTAATTGGAGAAAACTTTATGAAAACTGATAATCCTGGAGAAGCGATTAGAGAATTTGTAGCACAGCTTTAGAAAGGTTTTACCACAAAGGCACATAGGAGGTATAGCTAATAATACTAGATAATCTATGTTTTCTATGTGGTTATTTTTTATAGACTTTGCAACCCTTAATAATTGCACAAGCCCAACTTATCTAAACCTGATAGTAGTGAGCACGAGTGTAGCAAGTAAAACGAACAGCAGGGCTGAATTAACAAATTAAAATTAGACCTTCCTTTTCAAATAATTCTTTTAGAGATTTTTTAGTATTTGGGCAAACATTAATCTCAACGTAAGGTTTTGTAAGCACAAAAACATTCGATAATAGATTTCGTATCTTTGTAATTA
>SEDG01000592.1 GCA_004295885.1 Pedobacter sp.
TTTGGTACGCCTAAATTAACTTTATTTTTATAAAAATGCAATCGGTTGCACTATTTTATTTAAACTATTGGTTAAGATTTTTAGAATGATTTATTTTTTATTAGTTTGCAACCGAATTGAAGTTCTAACATATAATATAGTTGAAAAAGAAAACCACCATATACGACATCGCGAAGGAGCTGAACATCACCGTGTCAACCGTTTCTAGAGCGTTGAGTGGGTTTCCGGCAATTAGCGAAGCTACAAGAGAAGCAGTTATCGCAACTGCGAAAAAATTAAATTATAGCCCAAATCGATTAGCTTCTGCATTAAAATCTGGCAAAACTTATATAATTGGCGTAATTGTACCAAGTGTACAAGCACATTTTTTTGCATCTATTATACATAGTATAGAAGAAGGGCTGAAGGACAGCGGCTATAGGGTTATTCTTTATCAATCGAACGAGTCTGTTGAGAATGAGATTAATGGGGTTAAAACATTGCTGGAAGCACAAGTAGATGGAATAATCGCCTCCATGTCTTTAGAAACCGAAGACGTTGCTCACTTCACAGAAATCATTAAACAGAACAAGCCGCTTGTTATTTTCGATAGGGTAAACGTGAATTTAAATGTGCCTACCGTAACACTCGACGATTTTAAGGCTGGTTACATGGCAACAGAATACCTAATTGAAAAAGGTTACAAGAACATCGCTTTCATCACAACAATTCATCAAATAAAAATATTTAGCGACAGGCTCGAAGGCTACAAAAAAGCATTAATAGACAACAAAATACCTGTTTTAGAAGAAAATATTATTTTGGGTGGACTATCCATTAAAGATGGGAGATTTGGGGCTAGCAAATTGATGCGACTTGAAAATAGACCTGATGCAATTATTGCAGGAGACGATTTTACAGCACTTGGAGCAATCAAAAAGTTGAAAGAGATCAATGAAACCCCTCCTAAAATTGGCGTAATTGGGTTTGCGAATGAGGGTTTTTCAGCTTACATCACTCCTAACCTATCCACAATAGACCAACACCCAAATCAAATGGGTAGTGAATGCGCTAAGATGTTTCTAAAGATGATTCAGCAAGAGAATCCATACCAAGACATTGAACATATTGTACTAGACCCAACCTTGGTTGAAAGGCAATCTACAGGAAACTCTCTATAAAATTTTCCTATCCCAATATACGTCAATCAACTTAAAACAACAAGTTGCATAACCTCATTTAAAAAAATCTAAAAAAAATCGCGAAATATTTGACTTTTATAAATTTACATCTATCTTTATGCAACCGTTTGCATAGAACCAAATTTATAAATTACAAACTGAATGTATTTACTAGGTATTGACGTAGGCACATCGTCTATAAAAGTTGCAGTTGTTGATATACAAACTCAAAAGAGTGTGGCTACTGTACAGTACCCAGAAGAAGAAACAGCTATTAAATCAATTCAACCTGGTTGGGCAGAACAAAGCCCTATAGATTGGTGGCATAATGTTCAACAGGCAATCTTAAAAGTAAATGCTTTAGATTTATTTGAGCCAAAAGAAATAAAAGCCATCGGCATTGCCTACCAAATGCATGGATTAGTTGCGGTAGATAAAGAACAAGAAGTTTTAAGAGATAGCATTATTTGGTGTGACACTTTCTTTGAATGTATTAAAACCTGGCGAAGTTGCTGCAACTGCCGGAACATCTGGCGTTATTTATGGCGTAAGCGATGAGTTAACTTACGATAAACAATCGAGGGTAAATACCTTTGCACATGTGACCTATACCCCAGAGAAAAAGCATACAGGTGTTCTATTGTGTATTAACGGAACTGGAAGTATGTATCGTTGGGCAAAACATAATTTCGCCCCCTACCTTTCTTATCCAGAGTTAAATCATATCTCGGCTCAATCGCCAATTGGCAGCAAAGGCTTAAAGGTTTTACCTTTTGGTAATGGCGCAGAGCGGATGTTAAACAACAAATTTACAGGCGCACAATTATTGGGCATAGATTTAAACACGCATAACCAAGCAGATATATTTAGAGCCGTTCAAGAAAGTATCGTTTTTTCATTTAGGTATGGATTAGATATCATGAGAGAAAATGGAATGCAACCAAAAGTAATTAGAGCAGGCAAGGCAAACTTATTTTTAAGCGATGTATTTGCTCAAACTTTTGTAGACGTAACGGGTGTACCAGTAGAACTCTATGAAAACGATGGCAGTGTTGGTGCAGCTCTAGGTGCAGGAATTGGTGCAGGCATTTTTGCTGATGCAGCAGCTGCATTTTCGCAACATGAAATATTAAAATTAATAGAGCCTAAAAACTCGCAAGCATACGAACCAATTTATCAAGATTGGAAAGAAATATTAGAACAAGAATTGGCTGGTTCATAAACCATAGTAAATTGTTAATGGCTTAGCCGCCCAAACAATTGACTATTAACCAAAGACCATTAACCAGAATTTATCCAAAAAACAAAGAAACGATGACAAAAGTAGTAACAGGAGCAAAAGAATTTTTTAAAGGTATTGAGCAAATACAATTTGAAGGTTTGCAAAGCGATAATCCACTAGCATTTAGATGGTACGATGCAAATAAAGTAGTTGCAGGAAAAACCATGAATGAGCACTTCAAATTTGCATGTGCTTACTGGCATTCATTTAACGGTAATGGTGCAGATCCATTCGGTGGAGCAACACATATTTTCCCATGGGATGAAAAGAAAGACGCAGTTGAGCGTGCAAAAGACAAAATGGATGCAGCATTTGAATTTATCACGAAAATGCAATTACCTTACTACTGTTTCCACGACGTGGATGTTGTTGATTATACAGACGATGTTGCAGATAACGAACGCAGACTACAAGCTTTAGTAGAATATGCTAAACAAAAACAAGCAGATAGTGGTGTAAAGTTGCTTTGGGGAACTGCCAATTTATTCAGTCACAGACGTTACATGAATGGCGCTTCAACTAACCCCGATTTTCATGTATTAGCTCATGGCGCAGCTCAAGTTAAAGCGGCTTTGGATGCTACCATCGCCCTTGGCGGAGAAAATTATGTGTTTTGGGGCGGAAGAGAAGGTTACATGAGCTTGTTGAACACAAATATGAAACGCGAACAAGAGCATTTGGCTAAATTCTTACATACAGCTAAAGATTACGCTCGTAAACAAGGATTTAAAGGCACATTCTTTATCGAACCAAAACCTTGTGAACCATCTAAACACCAATATGATTATGATGCTGCAACTGTAAAAAGTTTCTTACAAGAGTACGATTTATTATCAGATTTTAAATTGAATTTAGAAGTCAACCACGCAACTTTAGCGGGTCACACTTTCCAACATGAATTACAAGTTGCAGTAGATAATGGCTTATTAGGTTCTATTGATGGTAACTGCTGATTCTATTTTGCAAAAATCAGATTATAAAAAAGTTCGTTCAGATCGTTATGCTTCCTTTGATAGCGGTAAAGGTGCAGAATTTGAACAAGGTAAATTAACCTTGGAAGATTTGAGAAATTATGCAGCAGAAAATGGCGAACCAGCTACTTTAAGCGGCAGACAGGAATACTTAGAGAATATCATTAATAGACATATCTAACTGATGGCTTAATTGTTTAAAATGTTGAATTGGTTAATCGTAATGGTTAACCAATTTTGCAATTAATCAATTTCAACAATTAA